>VXPN01000109.1 GCA_009839535.1 Boseongicola sp. SB0662_bin_57
GATTGACCGGCGGCCAGTACTTGTCGACACGAAAGGCGCCGACCGGATAGCAGCCAGTCTCGCGCGAATAAGGCCGGTCCCATTCGCCGACGAGATCCTCGACCGTGTGGGGCGCGCGTCTCAAGGGGCTGCTCGCGGCTTCAACGCGTCCTTCCTCGATGTCGCGAATTTCTTCCCGAATTTCCAGCATCGCGTCGCAGAAGCGGTCGAGCTCCGCCTTGGTCTCGGATTCGGTCGGCTCGACCATCAGGGTGCCCGCGACGGGCCAGCTCATCGTCGGCGCGTGAAACCCGTTGTCGATCAGGCGCTTGGCAATGTCATCCACGGTTACGCCGGCACTGTCCGCGAATGGCCGTGTGTCAAGGATGCACTCGTGCGCCACCCATCCCTTGCTGCCCCTGTAAAGAACGTCGAACGCGCCTTCGAGACGCTTCGCGACATAGTTCGCGTTGAGGATCGCGACGCGGGTCGCTTGCGTCAGGCCTTCATCCCCCATCATCAGGAGGTAGGCGTAGGAGATGGCAAGAATGCCGGCCGAGCCGTATGGGGCGCCCGAAACCGGACCCGTGATCCCGCCCGCATGTGGATGACCGGGCAGGAACTCCGCGAGGTGGGCGCGAACGCCGATCGGCCCCATGCCCGGACCTCCGCCGCCATGGGGGATGCAAAAGGTCTTGTGCAGGTTCAGGTGGCTGACGTCGCCGCCGATCTCTCCCGGCTTCGCAAGACCGACCATCGCGTTGAGATTCGCGCCGTCCATGTACACCTGCCCGCCATGGTCGTGGGTGATCCGGCAGACCTCTCGCACTGATTCCTCGAATACGCCGTGGGTCGAAGGATAGGTGATCATGCAGGCCGCCAGCCGATCGCCCGCAGCCTCGGCCTGTGCACGAAAGTCAGCCAGGTCGATGCTGCCGTCTTCGAGCGACTTCACGACGACCACGTCCATGCCGCACATCTGGGCGCTTGCCGGATTCGTGCCGTGCGCGGAACCTGGAATCAGGCAGGTCTTGCGTTGCTCGTCGCCGCGGGACTTGTGATAGGCCAGGATGGTGAGAAGACCTGCGTATTCGCCTTGCGCGCCTGAATTGGGCTGCATGGACATTGCGTCGTAGCCCGTGATGCGGCAAAGCCGCACGCACAGATCCTCGATCATCCCGACATAGCCCTCGACCTGGTCGGCCGGAACGAAAGGATGGATGTCCGCAAAACCGGCCCAGCTTACCGGCATCAGTTCGGCCGTGGCGTTGAGCTTCATGGTGCAGCTCCCGAGCGGGATCATCGCGCGGTCCAGTGCAAGATCGCGGTCAGCCAGGCGGCGCATGTAACGCATCAATTCGGTTTCGGCCCGGTTCATGTGGAACACGGGATGGGTCAGGTAGGCCGAGGTGCGGCTGCAATCCTCCGGAAACCGCGTGCAGTCCGGCTCGAAGTCGTCCAGGTCGTGATCGAGGCCGAAGGCGCGCCAGACCGCTTCCAGCACTTCCGGGCGAACCGTCTCGTCGATCGAGACGCCGATCCCGGTTTGGCCGACCCTTCGAAAATTGATCCTTTCGCCCCGCCCGGATTCGAGAATGGCAGCCTGCCGCCCGCCCACCTCGATCGTTATCGTGTCGAAGAAGAACTCGGGCGCGACCTTGAAGCCGCCTGCCTCGAATCCCGTGGCCAGCCGCTCGGTGTTGCGGTGTATGCGTTGCGCAATGGCCTTCAAGCCCTCGGGTCCGTGAAAGACCGCGTAGAAGCTTGCCATCACGGCGAGCAGCGCCTGAGCGGTGCAAACGTTCGACGTGGCCCTCTCGCGACGGATGTGCTGCTCGCGGGTCTGCAGCGCAAGCCGATAGGCGCTTCCGCCGCGCGCATCGACGGACACGCCCACCAGACGGCCTGGCATCGCGCGCTTGAACGTCTCCCGGCATGCCATGTAGGCCGCATGCGGCCCGCCAAATCCCAAGGGCACGCCGAACCGCTGTGTCGAGCCGACGGCGATTTCAGCGCCCATGGCGGCCGGCTCCTTGAGAAGCGTGAGCGCCAACGGGTCCGCGATCACGATGCCTACCGCCCCGACCTCGCGCAACGCCGCGATCTCGCCCGAGAAGTCGCGGACATGCCCGAATGTGCCCGGATACTGGAAGATGGCGGCAAAGACCTTGTCGGCCTCCATGTCCCCGGGTGCGCCGACGATGCACTCGATGCCGAGCGGAGCCGCCCTGGTCTGCATGACCGCGATGTTCTGCGGGTGGCAGTTCTCGTCGATGAAGAACGCGCCAGCCTTCGACCTGGCAACGCGCTGCGCCATTGTCATTGCCTCGGCCGCAGCCGTGGCTTCGTCGAGAAGCGAGGCGTTGGCGATGTCGAGGCCCGTCAGGTCACAGACCATGGTCTGGTAGTTGAGCAGCGCCTCGAGCCTTCCCTGGGAGATTTCGGGCTGGTAGGGCGTGTAAGCCGTGTACCATGCCGGATTCTCGAAGATGTTTCGCTGAATCGCGGGTGGCGTGATCGTGCCGTAGTAACCCTGCCCGACCAACGTCGTGAACTCGTCGTTGCTCTCGGCAATCTCGCGCATCCGCCCGAGGAGATCCCACTCGGAAAGCGCCGGCTCGAACGCAAGCGGCGCTTCCTGCCGGATCGACCCGGGGAGGGTCTGGTCGATCAGCTCGTCGAGCGAGGCAACGCCAATTTCCGACAGCATGGCCTCCATCTCTCCCGGGGACGGGCCGATATGGCGCCGATTGGCAAAATCGTAGGGCTGGTAACTGGTTGGCTTGAAAGGCATCCTGACCTCCGTGCTGGCAAGGCGCGTTCGGCGCGTTTCTTGCCGAGTCCTGCCGGGCAACAGCCCTAGGCGATCATGTCCTTGTATTCGTCCTCGCTCATGAATCCGTCGAGCTGGCTCGGATCGTCCACCTTCATCTTCACGAACCACGCTGCACCAAGGGGATCCGCGTTGACGAGACCGGGGGTGTCTGCAAGCGCGTCGTTCACTTCGATGACCTCGCCGTCGACCGGTGCCGCGATGTCGGAGGCCGCCTTGACACTTTCGATCACGACCATGTCGTCGTCCGTCGACACCTGCGTTCCGGCTTCGGGGAGTTCCACGAACACAACGTCGCCAAGTTGTTCGGCCGCGTGTTCGGTTATTCCGATCACGACAAGATCGCCGTCCACGCGGAGCCATTCATGTTCTTCGGTGTATTTCATGTCATCTTTCCTCATCGCTTGAAGGTTGAGGGGCGGAACGGCATGTCAGCCACGGTCACGGGCATCCTCCTGCCCCTGACCTCGGCTTCCAGCGCGGTACCGGTCCCGGAAAGTCCTGTTTCGACATAGCCCATGGAGACCGGCCGTCCGAGCGACGGGCCGAAACCTCCCGAAGTGACATCTCCGATGGGCTCGTCCGAACCCTCGCGGAAGATCCGCGCCCCGGCACGGATCGGCGCGCGCCCGTCCGGCAGGAAGCCCACGCGACGTCGCGGAGCGCCGGACTCCAGCTCCTCCAGGATGCGCGACGCACCCGGAAATCCGCCTTCCCGCTCTCCGCCGCGACGCCTGGCCTTCTGTATCGTCCATTCAAGGGCGGCTTCGACCGGCGTCGTCGTGGTGTCGATATCGGAGCCATACAGGCAAAGCCCCGCTTCAAGGCGCAGCGAATCCCTGGCTCCAAGCCCGATCGGGATGACTGCTTCGCATGCAAGCAGCGCCTCCGCCAGGGCCCGAGCCCTGGAGGACGGTATCGAGACCTCGTAGCCGTCCTCACCGGTATAGCCCGACCGGGACACCCATAGTTCGATTCCGTTCCAGTCCAGAACGCTTGCGTCCATGAAGCGCATTTCCGCCACGCCCGGCACGAGCTCGGCCAGCGCAGCCTCGGAGGCCGGTCCCTGAAGGGCAAGAAGCGCACGATCAGCGATCAGGGTCACGGCACAACCGGCAAGATTGGCCGAGAGGTGCGCGACGTCCTTTTCTTTCGTTGCCGCGTTCACCACCAGCAACAGATCGTCGCCCCGGTTGGCAATCATCAGGTCATCGAGAATGCCGCCCGTCTCGCTGGTGAAAATCCCGTACCGTTGCCGCCCCTCGGGAATTCCGAGAACGGAAGCCGGCACAAGCGCCTCAAGGGCCAGCTGGGCCTCTTCGAGCGAGTCAGCGGAAACCCGAACCTGCCCCATATGGCTTACGTCAAACAGCCCCGCCGATGCCCGTGTATGCAGGTGCTCCCAGAGCACGCCGTCATAGTATTGTACGGGCATCTCGTAACTGGCAAACGGCACCATCCTGGCGTCAAGCTCGCAATGAAGGTCGTGCAGCGGCGTCCGGTTCAGGTTCGGCATCGCGGTTCCCCTCAGTTGGCCCGCGCAAACCGGCGAGCACCTACCGGGCAATCACATTGCCCGTCACGTGCCCCCTCTGTCCTTTTGCCTGAGATCGCTATCCCTTCGGCGCCCCGTGCCCAGGGTCTCTCCAGAAGCCTTTCAACGCAACGGTCCTTTGGCCTGAGAGTTTACCGGGGCGGTTGCTCCTTCGGCACCGGGTCACACCCGGATTCTCCCGTCGCGTCTCATGGAATCAACCTATAGGCTGCCCCGCATGGCTCTGGCAAGCCCCCGATTCCCGAACTAGGTTGCATGCATGGCGCCTGCATACGTGTTCGGATACGGCTCGCTCGTGAACCGGTATACCCACTGCTACCGTCACGTGAGAAGAGCGCGGATTGCGGGCTGGCGACGTGCGTGGCGGCATCTGCAGGGACGGACCGTCGCCTTGCTGACGGTTATCGAGGATCGCCAGTCCCAACTCGATGGCATGATCGCCGCCGTGCCGGACGCGGAGTGGACGGCGCTCGACCTGCGCGAACGAAACTACCAGAAAACCAAGGCTGACAACGTCGAACACGCGCTGCCGCGAAAGCCCGAAGTCCACATCTATCATGCGCCGGACTGGATGCATCGTCCCGCCCAATCCATGACGCCAATTGCGCTCTCGTACCTTGACGTGGTGGTGCAAGGCTATCTGGCTGAATTCGGCGAGGCGGGCGTGGCTCGATTTTTCGAGACGACCGATGGCTGGGATGCGCCGGTCCTGAATGATCGCAGCGCCCCGATCTACCGACGCCACCGCCCGTTGAATGCAAAGGAGCGCAGCGTGGTCGACGATCACCTCTCGGCATTTGGAACAAGATTCGAAAGGCGCCGACCCTGACGGTTCGTGAAGCCGAATGCTGCATGTTCCGCCAAGGCCTCTCCTTTGGTCCGGACTCCGCGTCCGGCCTGACAACCGTTGCGGACACTGCGCAAGGCAAGGATTTCGCGGCAATCAAGTTGAGACCTGCCATCCAGATTGTCGCGCTATGCCGAACGGCGGCCAACGCCCCGAAATGGGACGCAGCGCGGGCTACCGCACCGCCCCTAGGCCGCACCGAGAGGACCGCAGGGCGGTCGCGAGAGGCCTGCTGGCGTGTCCTGATATGCGTGCAAACGGCCTTCAGCTCGACGAGAGGCCGTTTCGGACCCTGATTCAGGCCGGAAGGGCAGGAAAATGCGGGTCTGCACCCTGGAAAGGCGTCAATCCTTCACGTGCAAACAGGCCGTTCCTGGTCGATCGAGAGCGCGAAGCGCGCCCTCAGCCCGTCTTGAAGGGACCGGACGTCTCATCGAACGGCGAAGGCTCCGGCGGCGTCCACCCGTCGTCTCCCTCGCGGTGCCCACCGGATTTCCCGCCGGTTGCGCCGGAACGCGCCTCGCTCTGGTCGTGCAGCCTCTCGAGGTCCTCCGGCGAGAGTCCGTAAAGTATGAGGTTGCCCTCGTTGAGGCCCTCGATGCTGCGCCTCACGTGCTCCAAGACCTCGGGATGGCCGGACAGCCCCTTCTCGCGCACCATCCCGACCGCGTGGTCGGCGTCGAAGCCCCCGTGAGACTTCACCAGCTCGCGCACCGCGTTCCTGATGAAGTCCCGGTTCTTGAGGATCGCCAGCGAGGGCGCGCTGGCGTGGACGGACGGCGACCAGTACCGGGACGCCGACGTCACGTAGGCCCCCACGAAGACCTCGCGCGCCAGGGAGACGTCGGCCATCTCGTAGATTCCCAGCAGGCCGTCCACGTAATCCCGGTGAGAGACCTCGAGAAAGGAGACCGGAGAGAGCCTTGCTGAGAGCAGGGGAATGTTTGCCGCAATCCTGGAAGTCCGCTTGTTGCAGTCCTCGAAGGCCTGGAGGAGGGGCACGTGGACGCACAGGAAGAAGGCCTGCTCGAACGGGTCGCGGATCATGGCGGCCTTGGAGACCATTGTCTCGAACGTCTCCCTGATCCTGTGCGGGTCGTCTAGCGGCCTGTAGGCCGACCCCCCGATCATGACCGGGTGGGTGCGCAGGGCGCCTTCCCACATCGGGTCGTCCAGGAGTTCGGACGAGACCAAGGCATGAATGTTCCGAAGCGTCATCGCCGAGACGGGAGGCACGTCCGGGTCCGGGCAAATGTACTCGATCGCGGCGCGGTGGTTGAGAACCATCACGGTCTCCTCCCGGGTCCGGCCCTCCGCCTCCTCGCCGAACTTCACGAGGCGTTCGGTCTCCGCCAGGGAATAGGTGTTGCCCTCGAGGCTGGACGATTTCCAGGACAGGTCGACGAGAAACCGCTTCAGGACGCGCTCGTCAGCCAGGCCTGAAAGCCCGGCGGGCGGCGTTCCCGCCTCCTTCAGGGCCTTCCGGCTTTCGGGAGGGATGTAGAACGTCCTGTTCGGGACGTACGAGTCGAGGAAGGCAATGTCGTATCCAGCCGGACGGCGGCGGTCGGGAGGCGTCTCCAGATGCCGGCGCACGGCGGCGGAGCCTGCGAGGAGCCAGCGCGAGGAGGGTCCCGCCCCCGTGGCCGCCACGAAGCCGTCGGTTTGCAGCGCCTTCAAGGCCTTCCAGCACGCCTGCCGCCCGATCGCGGGGCGGACCGCCTTGCGGATGTCTTCCGCCCTGGACGGACCCTGTCCTGACAGGAAGTCCAGGATCTGCTCCTTCGTGCTCATCGACCGACTCCCAAGTTTACGATTCACGTTTCGGAAATCCTTGCAATAAAGGAATTTCACGAAATGGTAAACCCGGGTGGTTTACAATTCTCCGCCCCGGCCGCCTTGGAAGGCCGAAAACAGGGTCTGCGTCCTTGGACACCGTCAATCCTTCGCGTGAAAGCGGGTCAACGACAAGCGCCATGCATAATGATTGCCTGGGTAGATTGCGGCCACGAGGGCCGGCGCAGGAACAAGGACTTGCGCACATTCGATCCCGTTTTGTCCTCCCTGGAGGTCCGTCTAAAGGGACTCGCTTTCCTCGCTGAGCTTGATCCTGCAGAAGCGACGCGCACGACCGACCCCACCAGCGCCGTCGCGCGGAATGGACTGCGCTCCGAAACGATCTTGCGACTAGCCAGACTTGAACGGTCTTGCCTGGACCGAAACGTGGATAGCGTGCCCATCGGTCTGCGCGCTAGTGCCACCACTCGTCAATGCTCGCGATGTCCTCGTCCGACCAACCGAAATGATGCGCAAGTTCGTGAACCATGACATGCGCCACCAGATCGAAGAGCGACACGTCGCCGCGTTCAATCCATTCCTCCAGAATGGCCCGACGAAAGAGCCAGATCGCGTCCGGTTGCCCACGCTGGT
>VXPN01000558.1 GCA_009839535.1 Boseongicola sp. SB0662_bin_57
TGCATCGGGTTGAGGTCCCTGATCGAGGGATTGCCGGTCAGGAAGGCGGTGTTCTCCGCTCCGATGTGGGGGTTCAAGATGCCGTTCTTCATCTGGCCGGTGGCGTTCGTCCTGCCACATCTCCTGGGGCCTCTCGGCATTGAATGCCGTTATGTCCCGGGTTCCGGACCCGGCAACTACGTTGCCGAGGCGGGATATGACACGAACCTGCTTACGTGCGACCGGGAGACATTCGCGCACATGGCTCGTCAGTTGACGGAAGAGCCGGGCCTGGTGCTTGGCGGCCCTTCGACCGGATGGGTTGGCAGTGCAATCGCCGAACATCGCTGGCTTGGAAGGATGCCTCGGCCTGAACTTCCGGTCTTGACCGTCTTGGGCAGCGACGAGCGGGTCGTGTCGACGAGCGCCGTTCACAGGATGCACGCCAATTGGCCATCCGCGCGGCTTTGCGTCATTGAGGGTGCTAGGCATGAGGTCATGATGGAGGTGCCCGCGATACGAACACGCTTCATGACAGATGCGCTTCAGTTTCTTGAAGCGCGTTAGACGGCGGACGCCGCCGATCGTGGATCCCCGGCAAGCCGCTTCCTGAAACGCCTCGCTCCCAGGGCGTCACCCGGTGACCTGGTATGACACCCGCTTCACGTCCGCATCGGGGCCGGCCCTCTGTCGCCGGACCAATAGCCGGTTGAGCGCGTTCACATACGCCTTTGCGCTTGCCACGACGGTGTCCGTGTCCGCGGACTGGCCGGTGGCGATAAGCCCGTCCTCGTCCATTCGCACGCTGACGGTTGCCTGGGCGTCCGTGCCTTCGGTCACTGCCTGCACCTGATAGAGCTGAAGCCGTGCCTTGTGGGGAAAGAGCTTCTTGACCGCGTTGAACGTCGCGTCGACCGGCCCATCGCCCTGGGCTGTGCCCCGCGTCTCCTCACCGTCGACTTCGAGAATCAGGTCGGCGGATTGTGGCGCTTCGGTGCCGCAGATGACCCGAAGAAACTTGACCTTGATGCGGTCATTCACTTCGCCGGTCTCCTGGTCCCTCATCAGTGCGACAAGGTCATCGTCGAAGACCTCCTTCTTGCGGTCGGCGAGTGCTTTGAAGCGAACGAAAATGTCATTCAGCTGATTGTCTCCGGGATCAAAGCCCAGTTCCCTCAACTTTGATCTCAGCGCCGCGCGGCCCGAATGCTTGCCCATCACGATGCTGGTTTCCGAGAGCCCGACATCCTCTGGACGCATGATCTCGAAAGTTTCGGCGTTTTTCAGCATTCCGTCCTGGTGGATGCCGCTCTCGTGAGCGAATGCGTTCTTGCCGACGATGGCCTTGTTGTACTGCACGGCAAAGCCGGACACGGTTGCCACGCGCCGCGAAACATGTATCAGCTTTGTGGCGTCGACGCCGGTCTTGAAGGGCATGATGTCGCCGCGCACGCGCATCGCCATCACGACTTCCTCAAGGGCGGTGTTGCCGGCCCGCTCGCCCAGCCCGTTGATTGTGCATTCGATCTGCCGTGCGCCACCTTCGACCGCAGCCAGGGCGTTCGCAGTCGCCATGCCAAGGTCGTTGTGGCAGTGGGTCGCGAAAACGACCTCGTCCGCACCGGGCACCTCCTTGATCAGGCGCCTGATCAACCCGGCGCTCTCGCGGGGCGCCGTGTAGCCGACCGTGTCAGGGATGTTGATCGTTGTCGCGCCCGCCTTGATCGCGATCTCGACGACGCGCGCGAGATAGTCCCATTCGGTCCGCGTCGCATCCATCGGCGACCACTGCACGTTGTCGCAGAGGTTGCGCGCATGGGTCACGGTATCGTGGATTCGCTCCGCCATCTCGTCCTTCGAGAGCTTCGGAATGTCGCGATGCAGCGGGGAGGTGCCGATGAAAGTGTGAATTCGCGGCCGCTTGGCTTTCCGCACGGCCTCCCAGCAGCGATCGATGTCCTGGAAGTTCGCGCGTGCGAGCCCGCAGATCACTGCGCTTTGGGCAAGCCTGGAGATTTCGCTCACGGCCTCAAAGTCTCCCTCCGAGGCAATCGGAAACCCTGCTTCGATGATGTCCACACCCATCTCGTCAAGAAGTTCGGCGATTTCGAGCTTTTCGGTATGGCTCATGGTTGCGCCGGGACTTTGCTCTCCATCTCGCAGCGTGGTGTCGAATATCAGTACGTGTTCGCTGTCAGCCATCTTCCTGTCCTCGAATTGCTGGCATGTCGCTGGGTGCCGGTCCGAACCGCCCGGGCTTCCGTCGCTCTGAACCCTTGATTGCAGGTTCTGGCGGCATGGTGCGCACGGGCCACCTCGGGATGGCCATGGCCTTGATGCGGGGCGTGGCGTTTGGCGTCCCCTTCGCCGTATTGGTCGTTTGCAAGATTGTCTCCCTAGTCTGCTTTCCGGCGCGAGGACGTCCTCTGAGCGGTCGCGCCGAAAGGCGCGCTCAGAGGCGGCTAAGGAGAAGAAGCAGGCCGAAACGATCGGCACGCGAAGGTGCGATATGGCTTGCCTGTTTCATGGAAGGGGACGTTAGTCGTTGCGGGAGCGGGTGTCAAAGGCTCGTTGCGCACTGTCAGCAAAAGGCTTTGTGACGTGCGTTGCTGAAAGGCGGGCCGTTCTTGCAGGCGCAGGCGCCGCGCAAGACTTGTCGCTTCGGCAGGAGGCCCCCAGGGCGGGACATCCGTGTCGGTTCCGGCACAATGTGCGTCGATTGACGTGGATTTCCTTTTCTGAGCGCTTACAACAACCGCGATCCAGGATTGCCAGGGCGGCTTTTTTGAGGAGGGCGGTTCTCATGACGCGCAACGAATCGGGGCGGGCCAAGGATCCAGTCGGAGTCGAGATTCGGGCTGTACTGGAGCAGGATCGACCGGGCTGGTGCAAGCTGTTTGCCGGTTACGGCCGCTTCTATGACCAGCAGGTAAGCGAGGAGGTCCTTGATCGAGTCTGGGGCTGGCTAATGGATGGAGACCACCCCACAAGCGGACTGGTAGCGGTCAGAGATGGCCAGATTGTCGGCATCGCCCATTTTCGTCCTTATTGCCGCACTCTTACGGGAGGCTCTGCCTGTTTTCTTGACGATCTTTTCGTCGCGCCCGCCGAACGTGGTCGTGGGGTCGGTCGCCAGCTGATTGAAGCGACTTCCATGCTTGCGGAGAAGGCGGGCTGGGACTTTGTGCGTTGGATGACGGCCCAGGATAACCGTCAGGCACAACAACTCTACGATTCCGTTGCCGAAAGGACCGAGTGGCTGACCTATCAGCTCTCTCCGCAACCTGGCCGCAAGGCATGAAACGCAGCAAAGCTCCGATCGCTCGCAAATAGGATCCGGCATCCAGTAAGGTAGCTGTCGCCGCAACAGTCGCGACGAGTTCGCTTGCGGAATGGATGATCTCGGGATCTCGCTCCAAGGCGCAATCCAACTGCACGGGCCTGTCTGCGGCACATTCCGGTCCGTGGTGCACTTGCACTTCTGTCATTGCTCGGCAGGTTGAGATGGCCGAACATGAAATGGCGCGATTTTCTTGGAACGATGGAGCCGCGACCGAAATCCGGCAGCATGTGCCCGTTGCATTTGCATGCGGCACTTGCGTGTGCATTGCTTGGCGAGGTGCCTTCCTGGATGACATGGAGTGGCTTGGGTCTTGTGGTGGCTGGCATCTTCCTGGCAACGCGAAGTCCTGCCCGGCATTCAGAACGTCCGTTTGCGTCGATCTGCATGACGTGCGCGTTCGATGCGCAGCCGTTGTACGGAAGCGCTGTTGCAGCACCTTCGACTGGGATCATGAGCGTCAGTCGCTTTCGGTCGGGTTCGGGTCTGGCTCGTCCTTGCCGGTGGTCAGTGACCCGTTCTCCCAGATGCCGCTGAGTTCAACGCCGTTCTCGTAGCGCATCGTGCCCCGGCCATGGCGCTTGCCGGCATGGAACGCGCCCTCGTAGACGCCACCGTTCGCGTAGGTCGCGACCCCGGTGCCCTCTATCTCGCCTGCCTTCCATTCACCGGCATAGGTATAGCCGTCAGCCGTCCTGATCGTGCCCGTTCCCTCGCGCTTGCCCTTCACGAAGGTGCCTCGGTAAACCGAGCCGTTCGTGTAGTGCGACACGCCTTCGCCTTCGCGCTGACCGTTCACCCACTCGCCTTCATAGGAAAATCCGTCCGTGAAGACGATCCTGCCAATGCCGTGCATCTGGGCGTCCTTGAATTCGCCTTCGTAGACGGTGCCGTTGGCATAGGTCACCGATCCCACGCCATTGATCACGCCGTCAACCCACGCGCCTTCGTAGCTGCCTCCGTCGGCATAGACGATCTTTCCGGTTCCGTGCGCCAGACTGTTCTTGAAGGTGCCCGAGTAGACGGAGCCGTCGGGATAGGTGACTTCGCCGGCACCCTCGATCCTGTCGGCCACCCACGCGCCCGAATACCTGTAACCGTCACTGCCGGTGAAGGTGCCTTGGCCGTCACGCATGTCGACCTTGAAGGTCCCCTCGTAGAGATCGCCGCTGGCATAGGAGACGCGGCCTTCGCCGTGGCGCTTGCCTTCGAGGAACCTGCCCTCGTAGATGTCTCCATTCGGCTGGGACAGGCGTCCGTCACCGTGAATCTGACCGTTGGACCACTCGCCGTCATAGATCGTCCCGTCAGCCATGGCGAACGATCCCTGGCCGTCACGCAAGCCTCCGGCAAACGTGCCGTCATAGATCGCGCCGTCCGCGTACTCGATGCGCCCCTGGCCGTCCTTTTCGCCGTTTGACCATGCGCCCTCGTAGACGTAGCCGGTCGGGTGCTCCATCCGGCCCTGTCCATGAGGCAAGGCGTCGACAAATTCTCCGACATAGCGCACGCCGGTGGCGTATTCGGCGATGCCCCGGCCGTTGATCTTGCCATCGCGCCACTCGCCGTCATACGTGCCGCCTTCCGCAAAGACGATCCTGCCGGTTCCTTCCGGCTTTCCGTTCACGAACTGGCCGATGTAGACCGAGCCGTCGCTGTAGCTCGCCTTGCCCTGGCCCTCGATCCGGCCTTCCACCCATTCGCCTTCATAGACGTAGCCGTTGGGCAGCCGGTACGTTCCCTGTCCGTGCTGCCTGCCGTCCTTGAACGTGCCTTGGTAGATGCCGCCATCGTCGTACTGCTTGGTGATGACTTCCTGGGCAAGCGCATCTCCAGGGCTTGCTGCGACCAACGGAAGAATCAGTCCCAATGCCAGCTTCATTGTGCACCTCAGTCGCGCCGCCGGCCCGATGCACGGTGGCTTGCCACATGCTGGAAAGACTAGTTGAGAGGCAAATTGCCCGCAAACGCTTTTCCCTGCATTGACTCCTCGATCTGCAACATGGCCCGCCAATATCTCGTGACGGGGTATTGCGTCCGGCTCTCGCGGGACATAGTGCCGGAAGGCATGACTTCCGGCCCCTAAGCGAGCAAAGCGGGGTTGGTTGCGGTGTCCGGCCCTGCAGAAAGATCCTGTGGAGACGCATGATGGCAAGAAGATTTCGCGTGACGCTGGCACAAATGAACCCCACGGTCGGTGATTTCGCAGGCAATGCGGCGCTGGCGCGGTCCGCATGGGATCAGGGTCGTGCAGCAGGTTCCGACTTGGTGATGCTCACCGAGATGTTCATCACGGGCTACAACACGCAGGATCTTGTGATGAGGCCATCATTTGTCCGCGACGCCGAGGCGCGCCTGGATGCATTGCGCGTGGCCTGCGCTGATGGCCCGGCACTCGGAATCGGTGGGCCGCTGCACAAGGACGGGAAGCTCTACAACGCCTTTCACGTCTTCAAGGATGGTCGCGTGGTGCGTCGGAATCTCAAGCGCGAGCTTCCGAACGAGACGGTATTTGACGAAGTCCGGGTCTTTGACCGGGGTCCCTTGGCGGGCCCGTTCGACCTCGGGGGCGTTCGCGTCGGAGCGCCGATCTGCGAGGATGCATGGCATGAAGACGTGCCCCAAACGCTCGCGGAGTCGGGGGCGGAGATTCTCCTGGTGCCGAACGGCTCGCCCTATTGCAGGGACAAGTTCGATACCCGCCTTAACCTCATGGTGGCGCGAGTCGTCGAGACCGGTTTGCCACTTGTCTATCTCAACATGATCGGGGGTCAGGACGACCAGGTATTCGATGGTGGCAGCTTCGTTCTGAATCCCGGCTGCGAAATGGCGGTTCGGATGCCCTTCTTTGACGAGTCCGTTGTCCATGTGGATTTCGAGGAGGAGGGAAATGGCTGGCGCGCGCTGAAGGGCGAGATCGTGCCGTGTCCGGACCAGTGGGAGCTGGACTATCGTGCCATGGTCGAGGCCACCCGGGACTATATCCGGAAGGCGGGGTTCTCGAAGGCGCTTCTCGGCTTGTCCGGCGGCGTCGACAGCGCTGCCGTTGCCTGCATTGCCGCGGACGCCCTTGGTCCAGAGAACGTGCGCTGCGTCATGATGCCTTCGGAATACACGAGCGGACAGTCTCTGGATGATGCTTCCGCGGTGGCGGCGGCGCTTGGAGTCAGGCTCGATACGGTGCCGATCGCGGATCCCGTCGGGGCGACAGTGCAAGCCTTGGCCCCGCTCTTTGACGGCAGGGAGCCGGACATCACGGAAGAGAACATCCAGTCGCGGCTGCGCGGGGTGATCCTCATGGCGCTTTCGAACAAGTTTGGCGAGATGCTGCTGACCACGGGCAACAAGTCGGAGGCGGCCGTCGGGTATGCCACGATCTATGGCGACATGGCGGGCGGCTACAATCCGGTCAAGGATCTCTACAAGACGCGGGTCTTCGAGACCTGCCGCTGGCGCAACGCCAACCATCGGTCGTGGATGAAGGGGCCGGCCGGGTCAGTGATTCCGCCGGTCGTGATCGAGAAGCCGCCGACGGCCGAACTGAGAGAGGGGCAGAAGGACAGCGATTCCCTGCCCGAATACGCCGATCTGGACGTGATTCTGGCGGCCCTGATCGATGACGAAGTTCCGGTCGCCGAAGTTGTGCGGCTGGGATTTGACCGCGAGGTCGTCGAACAGGTTGAGCAGCTCCTGTACCGCGCCGAGTACAAGCGCTTCCAGTCGGCGCCAGGCGTCCGGTTGACAGAGCGATCCTTTTGGCTGGACCGGCGTTATCCAATCATCAATCGCTGGCGGGATCCGTCTTGACGCGAAAGGGCCGCCTGTCTCCGACGATGCCTGATTGCCGGACGACGCGCGACTGGCCATGAAGGCGGAGCCGACCGATCCATTGACTGTGAGGAATCGGGTTCCCGAGGGCATACAGACTTGTTGCCGCCGCGTCGTGCGCCTAGATGGGAGCCATGAGAAGACTGATTCCATTCGTCAAATCCCCGCCTGTCGTGTCCGTGCTCAAGCTTCACGGCGTGATTGCTGCGCGAACACATGGCACGCTCAATGATGCGAGCCTCGCGGGGCTGGTCGAAAAGGCGTTCACCAAGGGCAAGCCTGCTGCCGTCGCGCTTTCCATCAATTCGCCGGGGGGAAGTCCGGCGCAATCGTCACTGATTTCGGCGCGCATTCGGCGGCTTGCCGAGGAGAAGGGCATCAAGGTCTACGCCTTTGTCGAGGACGTAGCGGCATCGGGCGGATATTACATTGCCAGCGCGGCGGACGAAATCTGGGTGGATCGGCATTCGATCATCGGAT
>VXPN01000063.1 GCA_009839535.1 Boseongicola sp. SB0662_bin_57
CGAGGGCGGACGAAATCAAGCCACGGGCGAAACGTCGTGCTTTAATCGCTTACGAACGCAATGCAATCTACAATGCTGCAAGTGTCGGTGTCTCCGTGTCCGAAGCCACCCTGTACGTGAACCGCTTTCCGTGTGCGGACTGCAGTCGCGCGATCATCCAGTCCGGAATTGGCACGCTGGTCTGCCCGCCGATTCCGGATGCCGATGGCGCCTTGGACGACAGTTTCCGGGCAGGAGCGACGATGCTGGAGGAAGCGGGGCTGCCCGTAACGATCTTCTCTCAAGCGACAGGCGAAGAGTAGTTCCCGCCGGGCGGGCATCGCCGTTCACCGCGAACCGGGCTGCAAGACCATGCGCCTCACCTTTCGTGGCCGCATACGACACCGTGTCAGCATGAGGCCAAATCAACGCTTGCAAAGCGACAATTTCACGGCTTTGCTTGGTGGCCGACAGGAATCCTCCGGCCTTACGCCGCATCGGGACGGAGGTGCGCGGAACCAACCGCAGGAACAGAAAGCGGCATCGGACATGCGATGCGCGAAATCGTGTTTCTCCTGAACGGAGAGCGGGTGGAGCTGAATGGCGTCCCCGCGACCCGCACCCTGCTTGACTGGCTTCGCGAGGACCGCGGCCTGACCGGCACGAAGGAAGGCTGCAACGAGGGTGATTGCGGAGCCTGCACGGTCATGGTGTCCGACGGGACCGGCACCAGGACCCTCAATGCCTGCATTCTGTTTCTGCCGCAGCTTCACGGCAAGGCCGTGCGCACCGTGGAAGGCGTTTCCGGGCCGGACGGATCGCTTCATCCGGTCCAGAAGGCCATGGTCAGGCACCATGGATCGCAATGCGGCTTCTGCACGCCGGGATTCGTTGTCTCGATGGCCTGCGCGCACAGGAACGGGAGGCACGACTTCGACGTCCAGCTCGCCGGCAACCTCTGCCGTTGCACCGGCTATGCTCCCATTGTGCGTGCCGCCGAGGAAGCGGCATCGGAACCCGTTCCGGACTGGATCGCCGAAGACTGCGCGCTGTCTGCGGCTGTCGCGACGGGGTTCCGAAACGGCGCATCCTGCATGGCGCCTGAAAGCGCGGACGAACTGGCAGCCCTGTATGCCGCGCATCCCAATGCCGTGCTCGTTGCCGGCGCAACCGATGTCGGACTTGCGGTCACCAAAGCGCTGCAGGAACCCGACAGGTTCCTCTTTCTCGGCAGCGTCCAGGATCTCAAGTTCATTGATGTCGGCCCGAAAACGGTCCGCATCGGAGCCCTGGCCACGTTCGCGGAGGTGGGCGACATGATCGGCGACCTGCATCCCGGGCTTGGCGAACTGATCCGGCGCTTCGGTTCGGTGCAGGTCCGCAATGCCGCAACCGTCGGCGGCAACATCGCGAACGGCTCGCCCGTCGGAGATTCCCCGCCGGCGCTGATCGCGCTCGGCGCAACGCTGCACCTCAGGCGCGGCAAGGATCGCCGGGACCTGCCGCTTGAAGACTTCTTCCTTGACTATGGCGTCCAGGATCGTGCGCCCGGGGAATTCGTCGAGGCGGTGAGTTTCCCGCGCCAGGCTGACCGGTTGAGATGCTACAAGCTGTCCAAGCGGTTCGATCAGGACATTTCCGCCGTTTGCGGCTGCTTCAGCACCCGCATCCAGGCCGGGCGGGTGGAGGAGGCGCGCATCGCCTTCGGCGGCATGGCAGGCATCCCGAAACGCGCCCGGCACGTCGAGGACGCGCTCTCCGGCCAGGAATGGAGCGAAGCCACGATCAGGGCCGTGCGAGACGCCTGGGAACGGGACTTCACACCGCTAACCGACATGCGTGCATCGGCCGCCTACCGGCTCGATGCGGCCCGCAACATGCTCATGCGCGCATTTCTGGATGACCATGGCGCCGACACGCATGTACTCGAGATCGCCCCATGAGCGTCGGCACCGCCCTCCCCCATGACGCGGCGGCTCTGCATGTCACTGGCGCCGCACGTTTCGTGGACGACATTCCGGCGCCGGACCGCACGCTCTCGCTCGCCTTCGGCACCAGTTCGGTGGCGCATGGACGCATCACGGAAATGGAGCTTGGGGACGTGCGCGCTGCACCGGGAACAGTCGCGGTGCTGACCGCAGACGACCTGCCAGGCGCCAACGACGTCTCGCCTTCCGTCCATGACGAGCCGCTTCTCTCCGACGGCACGGTCCACTACCTCGGGCAACCACTCTTTCTCGTTGCCGCAGACACGCATCTGGCCGCCCGCAGGGCGGCGCGGCTTGGCAGGGTCGGCTACGAGGAACTGCCCGCAATTCTCACGATCGACGATGCACTCACCGCCGGAAGCCGCTTCGAGGAGGGACCACGCGTCTATCTCAAGGGTGACGTTGACGCCGCGCTCGCCGCAGCCAGGCATGTCGTCGAGGGATCGGTCGAGATGGGCGGGCAGGAACACTTCTACCTCGAAGGCCATGCCGCGCTCGTGTTGCCGCAGGACAGCGGCGACATGATCGTGCATTGCTCCTCGCAGCACCCGAGCGAGATCCAGCACAAGGTCGCCGATGCGCTCGGCGTGCCGATGCATGCCGTTCAGGTCCTGGTGCGACGCATGGGCGGCGGATTTGGCGGCAAGGAAAGCCAGGCCAACGCGGTCGCCGTCGCCTGCGCCGTCGCCGCAAGTTCCACAGGGCGCCCCTGCAAGATGCGCTATGACAGGGATGACGACATCCTGATCACCGGCAAGCGCCACGACTTCCGCATCGACTACAGGGCCGGCTTCGACGACGCGGGGCGGCTGGCCGGTGTCGATTTCGTCCAGTATTGCCGTTGCGGCTGGGCACAGGATCTCTCGTTGCCCGTCGCCGACCGCGCCATGCTCCATGCCGACAACGCCTATCTCCTGCCAGCGGCACGGATCACGTCGCACCGGCTGAAGACCAACACCCAGTCAGCAACCGCATTCCGCGGATTCGGCGGCCCTCAGGGAATGGTTGGCATCGAGCGGGTGATGGATCATGGCGCCCATCACCTCGGCATGGACCCGCTGGACGTTCGCCGGATCAATTTCTACGCCGCTGCCGGAAGGGCCTCGACAGGCAGCACGTCAACCGGTCCCGACCCTGCCAAGCGGACGCTTCAGACCACGCCCTACCACATGCCCGTCGAGGACTTCGTGCTGCACGAGATGGTCGATGAATTGGAGGAGACATCGGACTATCGCGCCCGCCGCGCCGCGATCGCCGAATGGAATTCCTCCAGTCCCGTGCTGAAGAAGGGCATCGCCCTGACACCGGTCAAGTTCGGCATCTCCTTCACGCTGACCCATCTCAACCAGGCCGGTGCGCTCGTTCATGTCTACCATGACGGTTCGATCCACATGAATCACGGTGGCACCGAAATGGGCCAAGGCCTGTTCCAGAAGGTGGCGCAGGTGGCGGCCAGCAACTTTTGCGTGCCGTTGGAAAGCGTCAAGATCACTGCCACCGACACGGCTCGGGTTCCGAACACGTCCGCCACGGCCGCCTCTTCCGGCTCGGACATCAACGGCATGGCCGTGAAGTCGGCGTGCGACCAGATCCGTGAACGCATGGCTGCGCATCTGGCCGAAACGCGCCAGATGAGGCCGCGGAACGTGCAATTCCGCGCAGGGCGGGTGCAGGTCGGCGCCGATGAAATGAGCTTCGCCGAAGCGGCAAGGGAGTGCTACGAAGGGCGCGTCAGCCTGTCAGCCACCGGGTTCTACCAGACTCCCCGAATCCAGTGGGACCGCATCAGGGGAAAGGGTCGGCCGTTCTTCTACTTCGCCTATGGCGCCGCCGTGAGCGAGGTCGTGCTGGACACGCTCACCGGCGAAAACCGCACTCTGCGCACCGACATCCTGCATGACGTGGGCGCTTCCCTGAACCCGGCGATCGACATCGGGCAGGTCGAAGGGGGATATGTTCAGGGCGCAGGCTGGCTGACCACGGAGGAACTGGTCTGGGACCAGAAGGGCCGTCTCCTCACGCATGCGCCATCGACTTACAAGATCCCTGCCTGCTCCGACCGGCCCGACATCTTCAACGTGTCGCTGTGGTCCAAGGGACGGAACGCCGAAGAGACGATCCATCGCTCCAAGGCGGTCGGCGAGCCGCCGCTGATGCTCGGCATCTCCGCGTTTCTCGCGTTGTCCGACGCGTTGGCCGCCTGCGGAGACCCCTATCCGGCGCTCGACGCACCGGCAACGCCCGAACGGCTGCTGAACGCGATGAACCGGATGCGAGCGCCATGAGCATGGACATTCGAGGTCTTGAGCGGGCCGTGGCTGAGCATGGACGGGTTGCACGTGTCGTCGTGGCGTCCGTCGAAGGCTCGGCCCCGCGCGAGCCGGGCGCCGCGATGCTGGTTTGGCCGGATGGCCAATCGGGGACGGTTGGTGGCGGCGCACTTGAACTCGAGGCGGTGGATCATGCGCGAAACGTCCTGGCCGAGGGCAGCGATTCGCTCGTCTCACGGTCTCTCGGCCCCGCGCTCGGCCAGTGCTGTGGCGGCGCAGTCGTTCTGGTCACTGAAATCTATGACGAGTCGCGCCTGGCTAACGTGCGTGGCAACACCTACTTGCGACGCGTCTCGGGACAGGCGGACCCGCCGCTCGCATTGCAGCGCGCAGCAGCTCGCAGCCGAAGCTCAAGGGAGATCGCCCTAACGCTATGCCAGTCAGGATGGCTGATCGAGCAGATCGCACCGCGTCTCCGGCCCCTCTGGATCTACGGGGCAGGTCATGTCGGTCGTGCGATCGTGGAGGTGATGGCGCCGCTCCCGGGCATCGCCATCACCTGGGTGGACACAGGAGCCGACCGGTTCCCCGGCAACATCCCTGACAACGTCTCCAAGCTCCTGGCCGCCAATCCGGCAAGCGCCGTTCGCCACGCGCCCAGCGATGCCGAGCACCTGGTACTGACCTACTCCCATGCGCTTGACCTCGAAATCTGCCACCAGTTGCTCGGCCATGGTTTCCGCGCAACCGGGCTGATCGGCTCGGCGACCAAGTGGGCACGTTTCCGGTCACGGCTCAGGTCGCTCGGGCACACGGACGCACAGATCTCACGGATCAGGTGTCCGATCGGCGACCCTGCACTGGGCAAGCACCCGCAGGCGGTTGCCATTGGTTTCGCCACCGAATGGCTGTCAAGTTCCTCGGCTGCGGAAACCGAAATGGAGGCCGACGCGTGACCGTGGCGGCGCCGACCAGGCAACGACTTCCCTGCAATGCCAATCCCTGTCTCGATGTTTGGCGTTTTGGCACCGGATTGCACCGGCAGGAACGCAGGAATTGTCCGACGCCGCCCTGTGCCCGTCGCGCAGCGCTGCCCGGGTCGGCACAATGACGGCCAGGACGCTGATACTGGGTCAGACGCTGACCTTCGCGGACGATCCCTTCAAGGTGCCGGTGGCGGAGGCCGCAATTCATGAACGGCGTGGAGGCGTGCTCGTCGAGGACGGGCTGATCGCGACGCTCGGACCGGCCGACGACCTTCTGGCCGCACATCCGGACGCAGCCGTCACTGACATGGGTTCACGACTGTTGACCGCCGGCTTCGTCGATTCCCATGCACACTACCCCCAGACCGCGATCATCGCGAGCTGGGGCAAGCGGCTCGTGGACTGGCTGAACGCCTACACCTTTCCTGAGGAGGCACGCTTCTGCGACGCGGCCTACGCCCGCGAGACGGCAGGGCGTTATCTTGACCTGACGCTCATGAATGGCACCACCACGGTCTGCTCCTATTGCACCGTCCACCCCGAAAGCGTCGAAGCGTTCTTCGTCGAGGCCCGGAAACGCGGGCTCCGCGCCGTCGCGGGAAAGACATGCATGGACCAGAACGCGCCCGACAACCTGCGAGACACGGTCCGGTCAAGCCATGACGACAGCAAGCGGCTGCTCGAGCGGTGGCACGGCGTGGACCGTCTCGGCTACGCAATCACGCCGCGCTTTTCGCCGACATCGACGCCAGGGCAGCTCGAGGCCCTCGGCGCCCTCTGGGCCGAACACCCCGAGTGCCTGATGCAAACCCACCTCTCGGAACAGACCGACGAGGTCGAGTGGGCTCTCAGCCTCCACCCGGATGCCCGAGACTATCTCGAAACCTACGAGATGCACGGGCTGCTCGGAGAAGGCGCCCTGTACGGTCACGCGATCCACCTGACAGAACGCGAACGCGCGCGGATTGCGGAAGCCGATGCTTCCGTCGTGCATTGCCCCACTTCCAACACGTTCATCGGCTCGGGGCTCCTTGACCTGACCGGGCTGGTTGCAGGCGGCAACCGGATCGCGCTCGCGACGGATACCGGCGGAGGGTCATCCTTCTCGATGCTGCGCACGATGGCCGCCGCCTATGAAATCGCCCAGCTGCGCGGTGCCGTCTTGCATCCGGCACAGCTCTACTGGCTCGCCACGTCGGGGTCCGCCCGGGCAATGCGCCTCGATGACAGGATCGGCAGGCTTGCCCCCGGTATCGAGGCGGACCTGATCGCTCTTGACCTGGCTTCGACCCCGGCGATCGCGCAGCGCGCCGACCGTGCCGAGGACATCTGGGAAGCGCTCTTCCCGACGATCATGATGGGAGACGATAGAGCGGTCGCGCAAGTGTGGATTGCAGGACGTGCAATGCGTTGACCGTGTCTTGGCGGCGGGCATCATGCAGCTTGCATTCGGCGCCCACGTCGCGGATTCTTCCCACGGTTCCTGAGCAGGTGGCCGCCATGGACATTCCCAGTGACAGCGAACTGACCGACAAGGGCCTGCGTCCGAATGGACACGGCCGGATTCTCGTGCTCGGCTGCGGCGCCCTCGCCCGGGAAATCCTGGCCCTGACCCGCGACTTCGATCACATTGATCTCCTTTGCCTGCCGGCCATCTATCACAACCATCCCGAGAAGATCGTGCCTGCCGTGCGCAACGCCGTGGCAAAGGCGACGGGCTACGACCGCGTCTTTCTGGCCTATGCCGACTGCGGCACAGGCGGAGAGCTCGCGAAGGTCGCCGAGGAGCTCGGCGTCGAGATGATGAGCGGACCCCACTGCTTCGCCTTCTACCAAGGCACCGAGGACTTTATCGACCGGTCAGAGCATGAATTCACGTCATTCTACCTCACCGACTTTCTGGTTCGGCAGTTCGACGCCTTCGTCTGGAAGCCCCTCGGTCTCGACCGCCATCCCGAGCTGCGGGACAGTTACTTCGGGCATTACAACACGCTCGTGTACCAAGCCCAGACAGACGATCCCGCGCTTGTCGAGAAAGCCCGCGACTGCGCCAGGCGCCTGGGCCTGGAGTTCGAGCATCGCATCACCGGATATGGAGACCTCGAGACCGCGCTTTCCGCGCTCGCGGATGAAGCGTGACAATGTCTTCAATGTCGCGTTCCCGAACCCTTCCATCGCAACCCAGCCCCTGAACCAGGATCCCGACGAGCCGCTTCGGACTGAATTCGTGGCCACCGGCCTCGGCGAGTCTCGCCACTCTCGAGGAGCAACACCTTGCTGAAGATCCACGCGAGCAACGGCTGGAACCATTTGAGCCGGTGTCGATCAACCGTTCCACAAAAGTAAGCGGTTAAAGTACGACGTCGCGGCCCGATCCGGACCGGATTTCCGTTT
>VXPN01000215.1 GCA_009839535.1 Boseongicola sp. SB0662_bin_57
GGCAATCGCACGAAGATCGACAACCTCGTGCAGATCGGTCACAATGCGCAGATTGGCGAGGACGTCCTGATGTGCGGGCATGCCGGTGTCGCGGGATCGGCCGCGGTGGGCAATCGTGTCATCATCGGCGGGAAGGCGGGGATCACCGACAATGTCACGGTAGGCGACGATGTCGTGGTGGGCGGCGGCGCGATTGTGCTGTCGCGCGTTCCGGCCGGCCGGGTTCTTCTCGGCTATCCGGCCATGAAGATGGACCACTATGTCGCCGCTTCGAGGAACTGGCGCAGATTGCCCCGAATCCTCAAGGACATCGAAGCGCTCAAGAAAGCAGTTTCAATGGGTGGCAAGGGCGATTAAACATCTGCCAGCGGCTTCCATTTGGCGAATGAGACACAATGAGCGACGTCAAGGAACGGGTGATCGAAATCATTGCCGAGCAGGCGGTTCTCGAGCCGTCGGACGTTGCGCTCGATCAGTCTCTCGATGATCTTGGCGTGGACTCCATGGGGCTCGTCGAGGCGATCTTCTCGATCGAGGAGAGTTTTGACATCCAGGTTCCCTTCAACGCGAACGAGCCCGAAAAGAGCGACTTTGACATTTCCTCGGTGGCGACGGTCGTGGCCACCGTCGAGAGACTCGTCGCGGAGCAAGCCGACTAGCAGTGCGTCGGGTTGTCATCACCGGATCCGGAACGATCAATCCTCTCGGCCATTCGGTGCCCGAAACCTATGAAGCCATGCGCGAGGGGCGATGCGGAATTGGCGACCTGGACATTCGTGACGTCGAGCGGCTTTCGATCCGGATCGGAGGGCAGGTCAAGGGGTACAATCCGGATCAGCGGTTCAATCGGCAGCAGCAGGCCCTGTATGACAGGTTCACGCAGTTCACCCTGATCGCCGCAGAGGAGGCGATTGCACAGTCCGGGCTTGAGTTCTCCGGCCGTGTCGCCGCTGAATCGGGAGTCGTGCTTGGCACGTCCGGCGGCGGTCTCAACACGCAGGACGAGAACTACCGGGCTGTGTACGAGGAGGGCAAGAATCGCGTTCATCCCTTCATCGTCCCGAAGCTCATGAACAATTCGGCGGCGAGCCACGTGTCGATGAATTACAATCTCAAGGGGCCGTCCTTCACTGTCGCGACGGCATGCGCCTCTTCGAACCATGCCATGGGCCAGGCCTTCTGGTTGATTCGGTCCGGCGCGGCCACCGCTATCGTGACGGGCGGATCGGAAAGCATGCTCTGCTTCGGCGGCGTGAAGGCCTGGGAAGGTCTCCGCGTCATGTCGAAGGATGCATGTCGCCCGTTCTCCGCCAACCGGAACGGGATGGTTCAGGGAGAGGGGGCAGGCATATTCGTGTTTGAGGAATTCGAGCATGCGAAGGCGCGGGGCGCAGGCATTCTCGCCGAAGTCGTGGGATTCTCGATGACGTCCGACGCGGCCGACATCGTGATGCCGTCCCAGCAGGGGGCGACGCGGGCCATCTCGGGCGCGCTGAAGGATGCGCGCATCGGTGCCGAGAAGGTGGGGTACATCAATGCGCACGGCACAGGCACGGCGGCAAACGACAAGACCGAATGTGCCGCGGTGTCCAAAGTCTTTGGCCATCACGCCGACGAGGTCATGATTTCGTCGACCAAGTCGATGCACGGCCACCTGATTGGAGGCACGGGTGCCGTGGAACTCCTTGCATGCCTCATGGCGCTCAATGACGGGATAATTGCGCCCACGATCGGCTACGAGGAACCGGATCCGGAGTGTTCCCTGGACGTAGTTCCCAATGAAGCTCGCGAGGCAAAGATCTCTCATGTCCTGTCGAACGCATTCGCCTTTGGCGGGCAGAACGCGGTGCTGGCACTGAAGACCCTGTAGGGACGCATGCCGCCAGCCGTGCGGAACCATGAGGAATTGGAGCGTGTCCGTGAACGCCGCGTTCCGATGATGGCCTGACTATCCGTCCTTCCGCCGGACTCCATACAGTTCCAGCCTGTGCCCTTTCAACTGGTAGCCGAGCCTGGCGGCGATCCTCTCCTGGAGCGCTTCGATTTCGGCGTCAACGAACTCGAAGACTTCGCCGGAGTTGAGGTCGATCAGGTGGTCGTGGTGGTCGCGCTCGGCGTCCTCGTAGCGGGCGCGTCCGTCGCGGAACTCGTGCTTCTCCAGGATTCCCGCCTCTTCGAAGAGCTTGACGGTCCGGTAGACCGTTGCCAGCGAGATCCCGGGGTCAACGGCACAGGCCCGTGCATAGAGCCTCTCGACATCAGGATGGTCGTTTGCCTCTTCAAGAACCGCTGCAACGATGCGTCGCTGGTCTGTCAGGCGCAGTCCCAGCGCCTCGCATCTTTGGAGTATCGTGTCCGCCATGCCTGTCTTTCCGTTGCGGAATTCAGTTCTATGCGAAGCGACCTCGAAGGGAAAGCGAATGGCGTGCCGGACCGTCCGGAACGCAACCTGGTCGCCATTGATCGCAGTCCCGCGGGAGATTGCGCCGCTGAGCAATTCAATCTTGACGACAAGCAGGCAAGCTGCATGCGAGCTCTGGTCTGCATGGGCTGGAATGACGAGCACGATGGCCGCCAAAAAGACGTCCGTTCCAGGCGGAGTTCAACCTTCGGAGTGCACGAATGGGACACCCTCCGAAGTCCGTGAAGTTATGAGAACGCAGCAACTTCGCTTTGCGCAAGGACGCTCGGCGGGCGACGGTGAACCGCTTTGTCGACGCAACCGGGTTCTGGCGCATGCAAACTGCATGACCGGGTGAATTGCGCGAGAGCGCCAGCGAGGCACGTGCCTGAACATTACAGGCACAGCACTGGTTGTGCTGCTGACATCGGCGTTTGTCGCCGGCGTCCAATGTGACACCAGACTTGCAATTTCATCGCGAAAGATATATTCCTGATATATCTCAAGGAGAACGTCATGGCATCACAGTGCGACACGGCGAGGGTTTTCATGTCAGGCCGGTCGCAGGCGGTTCGCCTGCCAAAGGCATACAGATTTGCATCGGACAGTGTTCGGATTCGGCGCGAAGGCGCGTGCGTAATCCTTGAGCCAATTGAAGAGGGCTGGGCTTGGCTCGACGCATTGCATGAAATGGGGCCGCTGGACGCAGATGCCGTGGAAGCGGCAACGGAAGTACAGGGCGAACAGTCCCGACCCGAACTGAATGTCTTTGCGTGAAGTACCTGCTTGACACCAATGTAGTCATTGCGGCCATCGCAGGTGAGCCGGCAATCACATCTCGGCTAAAGGAGCAGGACGTGAGCGACTTCGGAGTGTCTTCCGTTGTGATGCATGAGCTTTATTCCGGGGCATTCAGGAGTGTACGTGTGGAGGCCAACATCGCACGCGTCGAAGCACTGCGATTTCCAGTCCTGGACCTGTCGAAACGTGACGGAAGGCACGCGGGCGAACTCCGCGCCGACCTGGCACGCAAGGGGACGCCAATCGGCCCTTACGACGTCCTGATCGCCGGTCAGGCACTGGCCAGATCGCTGACGCTTGTCACCAGAAATGTCGCTGAGTTCGTTCGGGTGGACGGGCTTGTCGTAGAATCCTGGCAGTAACTTGTTGCTGCGAGACGCGGGTGGCGCATGATGGCTGTCCTGGACCGCCGATGAGTCGACACGTTGCGTCGTGTGCCGACGGCTCTCAGGACAGCCTGCCATGTCGAGATTGTTGCAAGAGGTTCAGGACACGGGGGCTGTGTCCAGTCGCAAGGGCATGCGGCCCGGGCTTCCGTCATGACCTATAGCGGACGAGCCGAAATCCTGACCATGATCAGTGATTCCAGGATCCTTTTTCGAAAGCCGTGCCGCCTGCCGTGAAGCGTTCCTGACTTTGGACCACGCAAGGTTGCGTCCCGAGCCAGTGGTGCGGCAGAACCCGCAGTGCCCTGCATGAGGATCCGTTCAATTGATTGCGCGCATGGCCATCACCACGTTCAAGCCCACTTCGTCTCCGACCAGCGCCTTGTACCCGGAAGCGCCGAAACTTGACCGGCTGATCTGGCCAGTCAGGCGGACCGTCAAGCCGCCAAGGTCATCCTGTGCGCTGCCCGCCCGAGGCACGAAGAGGGTGTCGAAGGTCACTGCCTGCGTAACATCGCGTATTGTCAGTTCTCCGGCCAGCTTCGCGCCGTCTGACAATCGGCCGGACTTGGCCGGCCTGACGGCAGTGGAGACGAAGCGAATGGTGGGGAAGCGATCAGTGTCCAGCATTGCCGCGCTCTTCAGGATTCCGGTGACAAGGAAAAACCCGGCCCGCACTTGATCTGCACGCAGGGTCACGTCGGCCGAACTGGCGGCCAGATTGGACGGATCGATCTGGAAATCGGCGCGACCGACCGGCATCTCGCCTTTCCGCCTGGCCCCGTTCATCCAGTAGGTGAACCCTGCGCGCGAGGCATTGGGTTCCAGTTCGTAGCGTCTAAGCATTGCATGTGCAGGAAGGGGCAAGGTGCACAGGCCCATCAGGATCAGTCGCCGGGACAGCATCGATGCAAAGTGCCGCAGGTGCGATGTGCTTGTCAAGATCAGTGCCGTGAGAGGTCAATTTGCGGCGGGATTCCCGTAGGTTCTGAGCAAAGTCCGCAATGAGGGTGGCGCAGGCATCGCGGCGCGCGCGGAACTGGCCTCCGGTCCCGGCCATGCCCTTGGAGGAGCGTGGTCTCAAGGACATAGGGGTCGACGGGTTCCATGACGCTGCCGAGCTACTCCGTGCCGCGGTGCCGGACAACGCCGTGTACCTTCAAGGCGCCTCGACCGCCGGCATCCATTCAGGCGGCGGCGACGCTGCTCACATGCGCTTCAATTTGCGGATTGGACGAGCCCACGCCTTGCCCGAACGGATGCCAGCCGAGGGGCAATGCGCCGCCTCCCGTTCGAGTCACGTTGTGTGCCTTGAATTGCTGGATTGCCAATCGGGCCGATTCGAGAAACGGAATTTCTCCCGAAACTTCAGTTCTTTCATGGGCTCTTTGGTGGTTGCGGGGGTTCGCAGCCACCGAGACCGGCATTTGATCGAGATCCCTGTCTGGTCAGTCTCAACCTATTGATCTGACTCGATGAATCGCATCGCCGCTCCGTTGCAGGCGCCAACGGCAGGTGACCAATGCGCAGGTGTCTGCTTCTGCGAGGCCGGAACTGCTTCTCTCCGAAGTTTTCTTGCGACAGTTTTGTCACTAGATTTCTGACAAATCCGGTTGGAGACAAGACCATGCGCGGCCTTTCCCGTTGCATCATGGAGCACGCCGCAGCGCTCCCGGAAGCCACGCCGCTGTGTCCGGCAGCCCTGCTTCACCTCGGCAATCGGGCGGCCGTCGACCAAGCGTTGTCGCGTCTCGCTCGCTCGGGCCACCTCATGCGGATCTGCCGGGGTGTCTACATGCGCCCGGTCGAGACCCGCTTCGGCCTTCGGGCGCCCCGTGTAGCCAAGGCTCTCGCCGCACTGTCAAAGATGTGGGGCGAAACGATCGTGCCGTGCGGCGGCTCGGCGGCAAATTGCTTGGGCCTGACCACTCAAAACCCGGTGCGTGTCGTCTATCTCACCTCCGGCCCCAACCGCCGGCTGCACTTCGGCCCGTCCATCGTTGAGTTGCGTCACGCCCCCCGCTGGCAGCTGACGGCACCGCATTGCAAGGCGGGGGATGTGGTCCGCGCCCTGGCGTGGCTCGGTCCCGCTGAGGTCGAGGACAGCCTCGAGGCAGTTCTGCCGACGCTCTCGGAGGCCGACCGGGACGAGCTCGCAGCCGCACGCGCCGTGATGCCCATTTGGATGGCGGAACCGGTGAGCACCCGCCTTGCGCATGATTGAGACACCATATCAAGACCTTTCGCCCCACGACAGGCGCGATGCTCTGGAGGTGGCGGAGCGAAACAGCAGCCATAGGGCGCATCTTCTGGAGAAGGACGTCTGGGTCGTCGCGACCCTTGGCGTGCTGTTCGACGCGCCGTTTGCCGGGAATCTGATCTTCAAGGGCGGCACGTCGCTTTCGAAGGTGTGGCATGCGATACGCCGCTTCTCTGAAGACATCGACATCACCTACGACATTCGTGCCTTTGCACCGGACCTCGTTTCTGGCGCCGGCGACGAGGCTCTTCCTCCACGCGCAGTCAGGAGAAGCGCTGGACGCGAGCCATCCGCACCCGTCTGGCCGAATGGGTCAGGGACGAGGCCCACGGGATTGTCGAAGAAGGGCTCTGCCGCGCAGGTTTCGTGGCACGGATCCGGGCGGAAGGAGATCGGCTCTACATTGGTTACGATCCGCTGTTCAAGGAGACCGGTTTCGTGCGCCCGGAAGTCATGGTTGAGTTCGGCGCACGGTCGACAGGCGAACCGCACAAATTCATGCCGGTCCTGTGCGACGCGGCGGCGTATCTGCCCCAACTGGCGTTTCCCGAGGCACGTCCGACCGTCATGCTGGCGGAACGCACGTTTTGGGAGAAGGCGACCGCAATCCATGTATTCTGCCGCCAGGAGCGACGCCGAGGCCAGCGTCTCTCGAGGCATTGGCACGATCTCGCTCGCCTTGACGAGGCGGGAATCTTGGCGAAAGCCCTGAACGATCACGCGCTTGCGCTCTCGGTCGCTCGCCACAAAGCCATGTTCTTCGTCGAGAACGATACCCACGACAACCGGATCGACTATGAAGCAGCGGTCTCAGGTGGCCTCCAACTCGTTCCCTCTGGCCCTGCGCATGCGGTGCTCGCCGACGACTATCTGAGGATGCTGGCAGACGGCATGCTTCTCGACGAGAACGAACCGTTCGATGCACTAATGGAGCGATGCGCCGCCATCGAAGCAAGAGCCAACGCTTATCGGCCGGGAGACAATTGATGGACGTTTTCGCCTTTCATGAAGAACTCGTCGCCCAACAAGAGCGGGAACTTGTCGCCGCCTCGCGAACATTCCCGATCCTGGCCATCTGAATGATGTCGGTCCCAGTCGGGTGGGTCCGCCAGGGACGACTTCCGGACCGCGAGCGTCGGTCACGGTCGCGTCGCGAACCCGCGAGCCGGATTGCGTGCCGACCCATCCGATCCACTCATCCGGAGGTGTTACGCCAGGCACGACAATGCCCCGTGACTTCGCATCCGAGAGTCTGGCCAGCATAGCGATGCTGGAAGGCGCCATGCCGTTGCCGCGGCATGCCCGGGTTCCCGTCAGCGCCTGCGGCCGCTGGACGGCTTCCTTGGTTTGACATTGGTCCTCTGGTCGGGACACTTTGGTCAGATCCGGTGCCGGCAAGAACATCATCCAGTGTCCCGAACGCGGCGGCGACAATGACAAGCTGGGTCCCCCAGGGTGATGATGGCCTTCCATGGTGCACGGCATCAGCCACGCGACACTGTCTTGCCTCCTCGCCGGCTTCGCAATACGTGCGGCATCGACGGCGACCCGGAGCGTGCCACGCAGGCTGGTTCATCCGTCAAGGCGCAATGCATGCCAGCGTGCCTGGTCGGATGTCTTTCGGGGCCGGATCCCGGCAAGACACGCGGCATGGCAGGTGCGCGCGACACGGTTACGTGAACTGGATGGATGCCGGAATGACGCGAAGTGACCGAATAGATGCGGCGGGAGCGTTTGCGCTTTTCGGCTTCTCGCTGCTGCTGG
>VXPN01000245.1 GCA_009839535.1 Boseongicola sp. SB0662_bin_57
CATTGCCGTCGAGCGAAAGGCGTGCATCTCGCAGGGAGAGGATCGTCTCGGCCATGGGTGCTCCGTTCTGGCGGCTACGAGAGGCATATGGGGTCATGCGCGTGGTGCGCAACGCCGGAATTGCAACATTTCTCTCCATCGGGGCCGCATGGGCGGCGCCCGCGACGATTGCGGCCCTTGGCGACAGCCTGACCCAGGGTTTCGGCCTGGCTTCGGATGACGGCTTCGTGCCGCAGCTGCAGCGATGGCTGGACGTGCAGGGTGCCAACGCCGAGCTGATCAACGCGGGCGTGTCCGGGGACACGACTGCGGGAGGCCTGAGTCGCATTGCCTGGACATTGTCGGATGACGTGGACGGGCTGATCGTCGCACTTGGTGCAAACGACATGCTCCGCGGCATCGACCCCGGCGTCGCCCGGGCGAATCTTGACGGCATCCTGTCCGAGGCGGGACGGCAGGGCGTTCCGGTGCTGCTTATCGGCATGGACGCGCTTCCGAACTACGGCCCGGAGTACAAGTCCGCCTTCGATGCCATGTACCCGGATCTGGCCGCCAGGCACGGAGCGCTGTACCACCCTGACTTTCTCGGCGCTCTGGCAGCGCTTGGAGACCGTGCCGCAGCCCTTGAGGCGTACATGCAACCTGACGGCATGCATCCGAACCGGGACGGCGTGAAGCTCATAGTGTCCGACATCGGTCCGTCGGTGCTTGAACTCCTGGCCGAGATCGACTGAGCGGCACTTTCGCTTGCGCACTGCCGGGGATGCCCGCGCTCCACGAACCGGATTCAGGCGAACGGCAGATGCCGTTGCCACGCGTTGCGTTGCTCAGGTCAGGCCCGGCTCGTCGAGCATGTGCCGTCCGGCCCGGTCCTCCACTTCGATCACCCAAAGGTCGGGATCGAACGCACGTTGCCGCGCGACCTTCCGGTCGACCTCCGCTTCGGGGCCTTCGGCAAGAACGACCCATTGCCGTTCGCCGCTGACAAGGTCGAAGGAGCGCTGGTAGCAGGTTGCCGACCCGTTAAGCGTGTTGAGCTTGACGAGCACCGCGCCCGCCGTTGCGTCGCCTTTCTCCACGATGAACGCGGGAATCGCGGCGAGCCTCAGGCGCGTGAGGTAGGCGGCTATCCAGATTTCCGAGGTCAGGCGCGTCATGGAGCGTCGCCCGGAAACTCAAGACCCATCTCCCGGAACCGCTCTGCCTCGTCCAGCCAGTTGCCACGCACCTTTACGGTCAGGAACAGGTGGACCTTGCAGTCCAGGAACTCCGCAATTTCCCGTCGTGCCAGTTGCCCGACCACCTTGATCATCTCGCCTTTCTTGCCAAGCACGATGCCCTTGTGGCCGTCGCGCGCGACGTAGATGACCTGTTCGATCCGGACGGACCCGTCGGGGTTCGTGTCCCATGATCCGGTTTCCACTGTCAGTTGATACGGCAGCTCCTGGTGCAGGCGCAGCGTAAGGGCCTTGCGCGTCATTTCCGCAGCGATCATCCGAAGCGGCATGTCCGCGATCTGGTCCTCGGGATAGAGCCATGGGCCTTCCGGCAGCTCCTCGGCCATCCAGCGGCGAAGATCGTCAACGCCATCGCCGTTCCTTGCGGAAATCATGAAGGAACGTGCAAAAGGGAAACTGCCGTTCATTTCCTCTGCAAGGGACAGCAGCGCGGTCCGCTTGATTCGATCGATCTTGTTGATTGCAAGCGCAACCGGTGCGCGGCCGGAGCCGTGCCGGAGGGTGCCCAGGATTGCCGCCATGTCCTTGGTCACGCCGCGATGCGCCTCGACCAGAAGCACGACGAGGTCCGCATCCGCCGCTCCAGCCCACGCGGCAGTGACCATGGCGCGGTCCAGTCGCCGCCGCGGCTGAAAGAGTCCAGGCGTGTCAACCAGGACGATCTGCGCGTCCCCTTCGATCACGATGCCGCGAATGCGCGTTCGTGTCGTCTGAACCTTGTGGGTGACGATCGAGACGTCTGCCCCGACCATGCGGTTCAACAGGGTCGACTTGCCGGCATTCGGTTCCCCGATCAGAGCCACAAAGCCGGAGCGCGTGGACATGAATGGGCGTCCTTCAAGATCTGCCTGCCCGGACTTAGGCGAATTCCCGCGCTTCCGCCAGTGCGCTTGTCGTCGCCCAGGTATGCCCGCCCAATGCCAGCGAAGCCGAATTGCACCAGTTCGAGTCGCCTCGACGGGGCACGACGAGACTCACGTCCGGAAGCGGTGCTGAACAGGCTTCGGCGAGAGGAATTGCCGCTTCTGGCATCGACGGGACCGGATCTGCATCGATCTGGCCAGGGTTGCGAATCGTCGAGCCAGCTCAGCGGCCTTCACCCTGCATGACCGCCTTGCTTCGCGTTCGGGTGGACGAACGGCTCAAGGCGTTCGCGGCCGGCGCCCTGTCCGTTGCCGGCGGGAAAGGTCGCACTGCGGAGACAGTGCCTCAGAACCTGCGCGCGATGGAGAAATTGAAGATGGCCGTTGTGTCCCTGTCCGGGGGGACCGTGGTCAACCGGAAATCGGTGCCGCCCAGGCGTGCCGAAAGCGTGGCGGTCGCCAGTGGCAGATAGCCGCCGATGTTCGGAATGCCGTAGTCGTCTTTCAGGTCCTGGGCCAGGGTTCGGTAGTATCCGATGCCCGTGCCGACCCCTCCGCGGATTTCAGCTGGGCCAAGCGTGAAGAGGCGTGTCGAGACTCCGACAAGTACGAATGGTGACACCTCGTTGTAGCTGTTGTGGAAGACCCCGCCCTCAAGATGCCATTCCGTGCCAGGCCGACGCTCCCAGCGCTTGCCGTAGCTCAGGCCGGGATTGAAGTTGTTCAGGTTGTCGTTGCCGACATGCAATGATCCCACGACGAGCCCGAAATAGCGATCCTGCGCATGGGCCGTTCCGGAAAGCAGGAGGAGGAGGATCAGCATGCGCATTGGGATCCTGTACATGGGCGAAAAGGGGATTGCCAGCGGTTCGCTGTCGGACAGGCCGCTCTCCACGGCTCCGACGTTCCCGATCTTTCGGTGCCTGCCGGGGCCCACGATCGCCGGATCCGTGTTCGCGAACCTTGCGCGAGCTGCGCCGGTCGCCCGCCTTGCCCTTGCGCCGGGCACGCGCAATGGAGATCACGTGGGGCAGGAAATCGCTCGAGGGGAGGCGTTTCATGAAGATCGTTCATCTGACCGACACGCATGTTGTCGCAGGAAATGGCCCTCTGGCCGGTCTCAATCCCGGAAAGCGGCTGCGAGAGGCGGTTGACTCGATCAATGTCGAACACGGCGATGCGGCCTTCGTGGCCGTGACGGGCGACCTGTCGGATTCGGGGGATGGCGCCAGCTATGAAGCCTTCGGCGCCGAGATCCGGCGTCTCAAGATGCCGTTTCACCTTCTGGTCGGCAATCACGACGATGCGGACGAACTTGTGCGGGCCTTTCCCGGCTTGCCCAGGGACAATGAAGGATTCGTGCAGTCAAGCGCCGCAACGCCGTTCGGCAGATGCCTGTTTCTCGACACGCATGTTCCCGGATCGGGCGTCGGCGAATACTGTCTTGCGCGGCAGGAATGGCTGCGCGCGGAACTGGAGCGCGATGCGGAGCCGGTCTTCCTGTTCATGCACCATCCGCCGTTTCCGGTCGGAATGTCGGGCATGGACGACACCAGGCTGGCTGATGGCGACGCCTTCCACGCCTTGCTGGCCCCGCACGCGTCGCGCATCCGGCACCTCTTCTTCGGGCATCTCCACCGGCCGGTCTGGGGCACATGGCGCGGAATCCCCTTTTCCTGCATGCGCGGGACGAACCATCAGGTCGCACTCGATCTCGGCGGCGCAACGGATCGGGTCCTTGGCACTTGGGAGCCGCCCGCTTACGGCGTTGTTCTCCTGTCCGGCGAACAGGTGACCGTGCACATGCACGACCACACGAACGCGTCAAGCACCGTTCCGATCTGAGGAGCTGCGGGGCCAGGGTTCCGCGACATGACGCGTTCGGCCGCCTTGAGCCGAAGGGCAGCGGCTTCCGGACGGCACCCTCGGATCCATCAAAAGTCGACGGCCCGGCCTTTCCTCTCCCAATCGCCGTAGCGAACCGGATCCGGACCCTCCGGGCCACCGAACTCCTCGGGCCGGTCCATGTCCTCGGCCTCTTTCCTGCGAAGCCGCTCGGCGTCGGCAAGCGCCCGCCGGGCCTCGGGAGGCAGGTCTTTGTCGGCCATGGAGGTTTCCTTGTGGCACGGTTCCAGCCTGTTATAGGGTTTGTCGGGTTTCCCGCAAGGCTTGGCAATGACGAAGGCTGGGGCAGAAGCGAGGCGCGCCGCGGTCGCGGCAATGACATCCGTGACGGACCGGCGCCAGTTGCTGGGCGTCGCGCTGGCGCGGGCGGCAAAGGCGCTGGATCCCCCCGAGCGGGCCCGTGCGGGGCGCCTGGCGACTGGCGCGCTTCGCTGGGCAGGCCGCTCGGACAGGATGCTTGGCCCGTTCCTGAAGCGCATGCCGGAGGGTCGGGTCATGAACCTGCTGCGGCTGGCCGTTTACGAGATGTTCGTCGAGCTTGCGCCGGCACATGCGGTCGTCGACCGGTCCGTGTCACTTGCTCCGCGCGGCAGGACAGGCCTGGTCAATGCCGTCCTGAGAAACGTGCTGCGTCGAGGACCGGACTGGGGCAGCCTGCCCCTTCCAGGCCTTCCGAAATGGCTTCGCAGACGCTTGGTGGATGCCTGGGGCCGGGACGCTGTGCCGGCCATGGAGGCGGCATTCGCGGCAGGGCCAAGACTCGACCTTACGTTGCGCGAATCCGGTGACGAGAGACGCTGGGCCGAACGGCTTGGGGCGGTGCTGCGCCCGGATGGCGGCATCCGCCTTGACGAGGCCCGGCAGGTTTCCGCCCTGCCGGGATATGCGGACGGCGCCTGGTGGGTGCAGGACGCCGGGGCCGCGGTCGCGGCGCGCGTGCTTGACGCGCGGACCGGCGAGCCAGTGCTTGATCTCTGCTGCGCGCCCGGAGGCAAGACCATGCAACTGGCGGCGTCAGGAGCCGAGGTCACGGCGCTTGACGTCTCGAGGGAGCGAATGGATCGGGTGGAAGAGAACCTTGCTCGCACAGGGCTCGCGGCGACCTGCATCGTGGCAGACGCACTGAACTGGGCGTCGCAAGGGATGTTCGACGCAATCCTTGTCGATGCACCGTGTTCGGGAACCGGAACGCTGAGGCGGCATCCCGATCTTGTCTTCGTGCGCGACGGGAGCGGCCTTGACGAGCTCGCCGGGCTGCAGGCGAGGTTGATCGACCGCGCGCTTCTTTCGCTCCGGCCCGGCGGACGGCTTGTGTTCTGCACCTGCTCTCTTCTTCCCGAGGAAGGGGAGGAGCAGGTTGCCGCCGCGCTTTCACGGCACCCGGATCTTTCGGTTGCGATTCCGGTCGGAGACTGGATTGACAGGCAGTGGCGCACGCCGGACGGCATGTTGAGGATTCGCCCCGACCATTGGCGTGAGGAGGGCGGAATTGACGGCTTCTTCGTGGCGCGCCTGGAAAAACGCCCATGACAGCCTGACGGCGCTTCGCTATCCTCGCGGCCCGAAGGCCGGGCAGGGCGATGCGCGTGCCCGGGACAGGGAGTTGGTTTGTGCGTGCAACGCGCTGGTTGAACCGCCTTCACGCGATTTGGGCCTGCTTGTCGCCGTCGGCGGCGGCATTCACCATGATGTCCGACACCCGCGTGACAGGTTCCGCTGAACGCGGACGCCAGATCGCCGAGGGAAATTTCCTGTTTGCCGGATTTCGCCTGCCGGCCCCGGGTCAGGACATCTGGGACCTGCCAATGCCGAGCGCGGGATTTGAAGCCGCAGTTCACGGGTTCGAATGGCTCGATGACCTGACGGCCGTATGCGACTTTCACACAAACCGTCTCGCCCAGGACTGGACACATGAATGGATCCGACGATTCGGTCTTGGCTCCGGTTCCGGATGGACGCCCGAGTTGACGGGCCAGCGCGTGCTGCGCTGGATCAACCACGCGGACCAGTTGCTGGCCGGGCAGGGGCGTGCAAAGAGCGACGCGTTCCGCCGGTCGCTCTCGGCCCAGGCAGTCTTTCTTTCGCGTCGCTGGAAGACGGCGCGTCCCGGCCTGCCCCGGTTCGAGGCGTTGACGGGACTGATCCAGGCGAGCGCAGCACTGTCGGGAATGGACAGCCACATGCGCAGGGCGAGCCGGGCGCTCTCGAGGGAGTGCAGGTCCTGCATTGACAGCCATGGAGCGATAGCGTCGCGCAATCCTGAAGAGCTTCTCGAAATCTTCTTCCTGCTCAACTGGGCCGCCGCGGCTCTTCAGCTTGCCGGACAGCCGCCCGAGAACGGGCACCGGGCGGCCGTCACCGCGGTAGCGCCGGTTCTGCGATCGCTTCGCCACGTTGATGGAAGCCTGGCGCGGTTTCATGGCGGAGGCCCCGGAACTGTCGACAAGCTTGACTGGGCCTTGGCCAATGCTGGCGTCAGGGGCGGGGCCGCGCGGCGGTCGGAACTGGCCATGGGCTATGCACGGGTTGCTCACGGCCGCACAACGATGATTGTCGATGTTGCGCCGCCGGCGGCGACCGCCAATGCGCATGCATCAACGCTGGCGTTCGAGATGACGAGTGGCCTGCACCCCCTGGTCGTGAACTGCGGTTCGGGAGAGGTCCTTGGCAAGAGCCGGCGAATGGTCTCCAGGACAACGTCCTCTCATTCGACCCTGGACGTCGAGGGTTATTCCTCGTCTCGCTTCGCCGCCTCCAGTGACGCATTTGCCGACAGCGCGGAGAGGAACGTGCGCGAGCCGGCCAACGTTTCTCTGGAACGCAACGACTACAATGACGGCACCCGCATTGTTGCCGGCCATGATGGCTATCTCGGCAGATGCGGCCTCAATCACTGGCGCACGCTTCAGGTCGATCCGGCGGGCAGCAAGGTCAAGGGCGAAGATGTCCTTCTGGCAGCTTCCGACGACGGACGGAAGAGGTTTGATGCACTGCTCAGCGCGCAGCGGCTCGAAGGCGTGCCGTTCAACATCCGGTTCCATCTGCATCCGGACGTCGAAGTGGATGCGGATGAAGAGGGTCACGACGTTTCGATGTCGCTCAAGAACGGGGAGATCTGGAGATTTCGTTGCCGGGGCGAGGTGGCGCTGTCGCTTGAACCAAGCGACTTTCTGGAAAGCACGTCATCGTCGTCGCGTGCGACAAATCAGATTGTTCTCTCCGGCCTTGCCACGGAGTATTCGACACGCGTCGGCTGGCTTCTCGCAAAGGCCAGGCGAAGCGACGGGGTGATCCCGGAGGACGAACTCGTGCTGGAATGAACGAAAGGACCACGTACGAATGACAGACCTTCAGCCGGTGCGTCGCGCATTGCTCTCCGTATCGGACAAGACGGATCTCGTCGAGTTCGCCACCGCGCTTTCGAGCCGGGGCGTCGAGCTGATTTCCACCGGCGGCACCTCCGCAGCGCTTCGCAGGTCAGGGCTGGAAGTGACCGATGTCGCGGAGGTCACGGGATTTCCCGAGATGATGGATGGCAGGGTCAAGACGCTCCACCCGGCGGTGCACGGCGGGCTTCTGGCGTTGCGGA
>VXPN01000325.1:0-3858 GCA_009839535.1 Boseongicola sp. SB0662_bin_57
TTGCCGTCAGCCCGAAGGCAAGGCCCAGCAACGCGCCAACCATGATCGACGGCGAGAATATGCCTCCGCCCATTCGCCCGCCCATGGTGATCGCGACCGCAGCTACCTTGATGGCGCAAAACACCACGGCTTCGTGCCACAGGATCTGACCAGTCAAGGCAGCCGACGTGGTCTCGTAGCCGACTCCAATGATGTGCGGAAAGCCAAGCGCCAGCACGCCAAGCAGCAATCCGGCAACCGCCGGGCGAATGAAGCGAGGGATGTTGAAGCGCTTGCATGTATGGTTGCCGAAGTCATCCGCAAGAAAGATCGAGCGCATCATCACCACCGCAAGCAGCCCTGACAGCATCCCGAGAATCAGGAATGCCGGAAGTTCCACATAGAAAGCCAGAATCCCGTCCTCGATCAGGACGAACTCCGTCACGTCTCCGAAAGCGAGGCGCGAAATCACCGTCCCCGCCGCACTGGCAATGACGATCGGTGCGAAGGCATGCACGGCAAAGTGCCGAAGGACCACCTCCAGCGCGAAGAGGGCCCCTGCAATGGGCGCGTTGAACGATGCCGACACGGCTACAGCAACTGCGCAGCCCAAGAGGTCGCGACCGGTGATGCCATCGGCATTGATTCTGTTCAGCACCCATGAAGACAAGACCGCCGCCAGATGCACGACCGGACCTTCTCGACCGGATGACCCCCCGACCCTAGCGTGATCAACGAAGCCACCGCGGAAGCCACGCCTTCCTTTGGCTCGACCCGGCCATTGTGGAGCGCCGCGCCCTCGATCACCTCCGCGACGGACTTGGCCCTGCCGTCAGCGGTGAACCGGTCCAGGATGATGCCGACGACCAATCCGCCACACACGGGGATGAGAACAATCATGTACCACGGGAGGGTCTCGGCGAAGGAATGCATGAGCCTTGGATCGTCCGTGCCATAGAGCGTTGTCTGCAGCACGTTGATGCCGAGGCGAAACAGAACGGCGGCAGCGCCGGCAGCAATTCCGACCAGAAGCGCTATGAACCAGAACTGGATCTGCCCAGGGCCGTTTTCCCTGATGACTCGCAATGCATCCCGGGCCTTCGCCGCAAGGCGCGCGTACAGATCCGTGAATGTGCTTGGCCTGGGCGCGTCCATAAGACACTTGGCTAATCGGGCAAGAACGCAACGATGCCTTGTACCGCCCGATGGCACCCAGGCAAGGATCCGCAATCCTGCCGCTTGCGGATGGCGTCATTCCTACGGCAGGGGCTTCGCGACGGGAAGGGCGGATCGGCAAAATTCGGCTTCGCACCAAGATTTGCCGTTCGGGGTCTTGCGATCGCCTCGCGCAGGATGTCATCTGGCTCCATGGCTCTCAGTGTTGACCTGAACTCGGACATGGGAGAAGGCTTCGGCCCATGGCAAATGGGCGATGACACCAATCTCCTGCAAGTCGTGACTTCCGCCAATGTCGCTTGCGGATTCCATGCGGGCGACGCGGACACCATGGCCGCGACGATGCGCACGGCTGTCGAAAACGGCGTGGGCATCGGTGCGCATCCCGGCTTTCCGGATATCCAGGGCTTCGGTCGGCGCCAAATGCAGGTGCCGCTGGCTACGCTGGCCAACATGATCCGCTATCAGGTCGGGGCCGCACAGGCGATGGCGCATGCCGCCGGCGGAGAGGTGCGGCACATGAAGCTTCATGGCGCGCTCTCGAACATGGCATGCGCCGACGCAGACATGGCCCGCGCCTGCTACGAAGCGGCACTCGACGTGGCGCCGGACGTCATCATCGTCGGACTGGCAGCGACACGGATGGAGGACGTTTGCCGCGAGCTCGGCTGCAACTGGGCGGGCGAGATTTTTGCAGACCGTGCCTACAGTCCCGACGGCACCCTTGTCGACCGCCGTTTGCCGGGCGCGATGATCAGCGACGGCGAAGAGGCTGCGCGACGCGTGGCCGAAATGGTCCGGGAGAGCGCGATCATCACCGGCGACGGTCAGAAGCTGCCGACACGCATCGACACGGTCTGCGTCCACGGCGACAGCGCCGAAGCCGTCGCGCTGGCCACCCGCGTACGCGAGGGAATTGAATCGGCGGGAATCAGGCTGGAACTGTTTGCCGGTTCACCGCTTGCTTGAAAGTGGCGCTCTTCGTCTCTTCCCGTCGCCATTCGGCTCTGCCAACGACCCAGGCAATGCCTGCGTCTCATTCATCGTCCAGCGCGTCGAACGCCTTGAGCAGCGCATCCTTGGAGACCTTCCTTTCCTTGATCGTGACCAAGTCAAGGATGTGATCCACGAGCTTTTCCTCGAAAATCGACGCATGTATATGGCCGCGCATCGCTGGCGAATTCTGCACGAGATCAAAGTAGTCCCGCTCCCGCCCTGGAAGAGTCCTTGCCTGGTTCATGACGGCCTGGTTCATCTCGGCATCCGTGACCGCGACATTTGACCGTTCGCCAACGTCGGACAGGAGAAGTCCGAGGCGCACCCTGCGCTCGGCCAAGCGGTTGTGCTCGTCGTCCGGCTTGATTTCGTCGTCGTCGTAGTCTTCGACTTCGGGATGCTCATCGCGCCAGAGCTGATACGCGATCTGCTCGGCTTCCCGTTCGACAAGCGACGGAGGCAGGTCAAATTCCAGGACCTTGTCAAGTTCATCGAAGAGCGTGCGCTTCAAGATCGATCGGGCAACGGACTCGCACTCGCCCTTGATGGCCTCCTCTGCCCTTTCCTTGAGTTCCTTGAGATCCTCCGCACCGAATTTCTTGGCCAGTTCGTCGTCGATCGGTGCGGGCCTCGACTCCTGCACCGCCGTGACCGTCACCTGGAAAGTGGCGAGCTTTCCCGCCAGCTTCTTGCTTGCGTGATCTTCCGGAAAGGTGACCTCGACTCGCCTGGTTTCGCCCTCCACCGCCCCGAAGAGCGGTGTCTCGAATCCAGGGACAAACTGATCCAGGCCAAGAACCAGGGGAACACTCGACCCGGCACCTTCATCAAGGACTTCGCCATCGACCATGCAGGTGAAGTCGACAATCAACTGGTCGCCGTCCACGGCCTGCGAGCTTCTTGGACGATTCACGTAGTCAGGCACGCGTGACGCGAATTCCTCGAGAACTTCGTTGAGCGCAGCCTCGTCTGTCTGGACCACGAGCTTGTCCAGCTCGAATCCGGCAAAGTCGATTTCAGGAATCTCGGGCAAGGTCTCGTATGTCAGAGCCAGTTCGACGTCGTCGCCTTCCTTCCAGTCCTGGTTCTGCATCTCGACCTTTGGCTCCATGGCCGGCTTTTCGTCGGAAGCCTTGAAATGCTCGGAAACAGCTGCGTCGACGCTTTCCTGCATCGCCTCGCCCAAGAGGCGCTTTCCGAACTGCTTCTTGAGCAGGGCAGTCGGGACCTTCCCCTTGCGGAAGCCCTTCATCTGGATCTCGGGGGCGGCCTCGGCCAGCTTGCCGTTGACCTTTTCGTCCAGCTCGCTCGCGGTCACGGTGATCCTGTAGCCGCGCTTGAAACCCTCGTTCAGCGTTTCTGTGACCTGCATGGGCATCCTCTCTCAATCCCGCGCCGATTGCGTCCCGCACGGGCCAGAAAAATCCGCGCTCCTTCTATGGAAGCAGGAATTCATCCGCAAGGCGAAAGCGAGGGGAATTGCGCAGGCCTGCCTCCGCACCGGACCACGTTGAATCCAGCGGCAATCGGTTGCGCCGCAGGCTTCGGGCCGCGTTGATGCAGCGCCGAGATCACTGTTGCTGGTGCGGGTGGAGGGACTTGAACCCCCACGCCTTGCGGCGCCAGATCCTAAATCTGGTGCGTCTACCAATTCCGCCACACCCGCAACTGCCCTGCCTGTTACCAAAGCCGGATGCATCCTGCGAG
>VXPN01000325.1:3958-6320 GCA_009839535.1 Boseongicola sp. SB0662_bin_57
CCAATCAATGTCCATATAAGGCAGCCCACGAGCAAGGAAAGTCGGATGTCCACAGTCCCGTCCCCCATCGACTCTGCCAAGCATGCCGCTGCGGAACGAGCGAGCACGCTCATCGCCTCCGGAATGAAGGTCGGACTGGGTACCGGCTCTACCGCGACGTTTCTGGTCAAGTGCCTCGGCGAGCGAGTCCGATCGGAAGGCCTGGATGTCGTCTGCGTGCCGACATCTTCTGCGACGGCCACCCTGGCTCGCGAAGAAGGCATCCGGCTTGCGACGCTTGACGAGGCAGGCTGGCTAGACCTCACCATTGACGGAGCGGACGAATTCGATCCGGATTTCAACCTGATCAAGGGCGCTGGCGGCGCGCTCTTGCAGGAGAAGATCGTGGCGACCGCATCCGACCGGATGATCGTGATCGTCGATGCCTCCAAGCAGGTCAAGACACTTGGCGCGTTTCCGCTTCCGGTGGAAGTGCTTGGCTTCGGAATGGGTGCCACAAAGGCGCTGCTGAAGAAGGCCATCAAGATCCAAGACGTAGATGGTGGCCGAATCGAACCTCGCTGCAGGAACGGCGAACTCTTCACGACCGATGAGGGCAATCACATCCTGGATCTTCATCTGAACCGCATTGGCAACGCTCGGGATCTTGCACTGGCTCTCAACCAGATCCCCGGCATTGTCGAAAACGGGCTGTTCATCGGCATGTGCGACACGATCATTCTTGGCAATGTCGATGGCACGGCAGAGACCATCATGGCATCCAACGACATGTCGGAAACTCGCGGCAGCAAATGTGCGGGCGGTGTTCGCCTGGCCGGTGCAGAATGACGTCCCGTGACGTCGACCTGTTCGTCATCGGTGGCGGATCGGGCGGGGTCCGTGCGGCCCGAACCGCCGCTGCCGCCGGCGCTCGCGTCGCGCTGGCGGAGAATCGGCGCATGGGTGGAACGTGCGTGATTCGGGGCTGCGTGCCGAAGAAGCTCATGGTGTTCGCGTCCGAATTCCGGGAACAGGCTGCGCTCGCACGCGGCTACGGATGGAACGCTGAGGCAGGCGCTTTCGAATGGCAGACGTTTCGCGCAAAGCTCGACGCCGAGCTTGATCGCCTCGAAGGCGTTTACCGAAACCTGCTGACGTCCTCCGGCGTGACCATTCACGATATGCGCGCGCGCGTGTCCGACCCGGGCACGGTGGAACTCGAGGACGGCACTCGCATCACGGCAAGACATGTCCTGATTGCCACAGGCGGCCACCCCGTGCGCCCCGATGTTCCAAACGCCGCGCTCGGCATGGTTTCGGACGACATCTTCAGGATGGAGGCGTTGCCCAAATCCATGCTTGTCGTCGGGGGCGGATACATTGCCTGCGAGTTCGCCTGCATCCTGAACGGGATGGGTGTCGAGGTGACTCAGTTCTACCGTGGGCCACAGATACTCCGCGGCTTTGATGACGAAGCTCGGGACGTCGTCGCCAGCAGGATGCGGGAGCAAGGGATAGATCTGCAAGTCAACACGAATGTCGTTGACCTGCGTCCGGCAGGGGTTGGCAGGGTCGAAGGACGGATTTCGAAGCCGAATGACAGCGTCGGGTCGGCATCCGCGAATGGCTTGGTCGTTGCCACGACCACCAGCGGCGCCGAGCAGCGCTTTGACAGTCTGCTGTTCGCCACCGGGCGCGCACCCAATTCCAGGGACATTGGGCTTGAGAAGGCCGGCGTTGCCGTGAATCAGCGCGGCGCGATTGAAGTCGATGCCTACAGCCAGACTGCGGTACCTTCGATTTACGCGATTGGGGACGTGACGGACCGCATCAATCTCACGCCGGTTGCAATCCGCGAAGGACAGGCCTTCACCGAAACAGTGTTCAAGGACAATCCAACTGCACCGGACCACGACCTGGTGGCCTCCACCGTCTTCACGCAACCGGAACTTGGCACCGTGGGCCTGACCGAGGAGGCGGCGCGCGGGCAGGAAGAGATCGAGGTCTACTCGACTTCGTTCAATCCCATGCGGACCGCCTTTGGCGACCGGCCGAATCAAGTGCTCATGAAGCTGGTCGTTTCACGGGCCAGCAGGAAGGTGCTCGGATGCCATATCGTGTCGGACGGCGCCGGCGAACTGATCCAGATGGTGGGGATTGCGGTAAAGGCCGGCCTGACGAAAGAGGACTTTGACCGAACGGTTGCCGTCCATCCGACGATGTCTGAAGAACTGGTGACAATGCAGACTCCGACAAGGGCGACTTGAAAAACCGCGCAGAACACTACAGTTAGCACACTGAGCGATTCAGATTCAGCAAAAGGACCACGCATGGCCAACAAGAGCGGCGGACCCTGGGGCGGCGGCCCGCAGAGTGGCGGCAA
>VXPN01000325.1:6420-7587 GCA_009839535.1 Boseongicola sp. SB0662_bin_57
CGCGGCTCCATTGTCATTGGCGCAGCGGTCATCCTGGGTCTCTGGGCCTATTCCTCGCTATACTCGGTCAGGCCTGAAGAGCAGTCGGTCGAACTGTTCCTTGGCGAGTTCTCCTCGATCGGCCAGCCCGGCCTCAACTTCGCGCCTTGGCCGGTGATGACCTACGAGGTCATCCCGGTAACGCGGGAACAGTCGGAAGACATCGGAGTCGGACGTCAGGGCGACAACGGGCTGATGCTGACCACGGACGAAAACATTGTCGACATTGATTTCCAGGTCGTCTGGAACATCTCCAGGCCCGACGATTTCCTGTTCAACCTGAGAGACGGACCGGAGACCGTGCGCGCGGTTTCCGAATCAGCGATGCGCGAGATCGTGGCGGGCAGCGAACTTGCGCCCCTCCTCAACCGTGACCGGGCAATCGTGGCCCAGCGGGCCAAGGAACTGATCCAGGCGACGCTCGACAGCTACGAAGCGGGCATCAACGTCGTCCGCGTCAACCTGAACAAGGCAGACCCTCCACGCGAGGTGATCGACGCGTTCCGCGACGTTCAGGCAGCGGAGCAGGAACGTGACCGGCTCGAGCGCCAGGCAGACGCGTACTCCAACCGCGTGCTCGCAGGCGCCCGCGGCGAAGCGGCGCAGATACTTGAAGTGGCCGAATCCTACCGCGCCCAGGTCGTCAACGAGGCCAAGGGCGAAGCCAGCCGCTTCTCCGCGGTTCTGGCCGAATATCGCCTGGCGCCGGAAGTCACCCGGCGACGACTGTACATCGAAACGCTTGAGAAGGTTCTTGGAGGCATTGACAAGATCATTCTTGACGAAGGCGTCAGCGACGGTCCGGGCCAAGGCGTGGTGCCCTATTTGCCGCTGAATGAACTCCGTCGCGGCACACCCACTTCACAGGAGGGGAACTGACATGTTGAGAGGTGGAGTCCTTCTGACGGCAGTCCTGGCCATTGCGGTCGCCATTGCCCTCTCGTCCATCTTCATCGTGGATGAGCGCGAGAAAGCGCTGGTTCTCCAGTTCGGCCAGATCAAGCAGGTCAAGACGGAGCCCGGACTGGGATTCAAGATTCCCGTCATCCAGGAAGTCGTGCGCTACGACGGCCGAATCCTGTCTCTCGACACGCCCGAAATCGAGATCACGCCCTCAGACGACAGGCG
>VXPN01000470.1 GCA_009839535.1 Boseongicola sp. SB0662_bin_57
CCGCTCGGGCTTCGCCCTCGCTCGCTGCTGTTGCACCTCAGAGTGGAACCCGGGAGAGATAAAATGACCCTCAAAGATGACTCTCGATGAAGTGAGGCTCTGCACGCGGCTGTGAATGCAGCTCTCCGGACCTCGCACTGACCGCTTCAATCTGATCCTTAATGTTCCTCCAGTACTCGCTCAGTTCCCCAGAGTTGCCGGACTCCTCGATAACATTATCTCCAGCTCCGGCAAATTCCGAAACCTCTGCAAATCAAACATGGCTAAAGAACTGTGCCATGCGCGAGGGTGGCGAAAGTCGGTTTCCCGGCCTCCTTTCAAATCAGCTCCTTGAATTGCTCTAGCTCTGCCGCTGTCGCGACCAACCCTTGTTGGGTGAGGATCGCGAGGTAGTCTTCGGCTGTGCAGTGCGGGTTCTTGAGGCGGGCGCGAACCTTGCGGAGGGCTGAACAAAACAAGCCTGGTGCGAGTGCGAGGTGGTTGCTGAGGAAGTCGTCCGGATGCAGCGTTTCGATGCCGTATGGTTCCAGGGCTTCTTCTGGGAAGTCCTTCAGGTTCTGTGTCACGATCACGTCGCATCTACCGACAATGGCTGCAGCCAGAACGTGTCGGTCGTCGGTATCAGGGAGGTCGAGTGAAGGGATCAGGGCCTCGTAGCCTGTTACCAGGCAGTCTCGTGTTGCCTGATTCATCAGATCGCGCGTCCGTTCGAGTGCGTCGCGGTCCCGATCTGGCTCGTTGCGCATCAGGGCGTCGATCCACTCGCGGTGGATGTCTTCCGACCATTTTGCCTTGAAGATATCGGTCACGGCGAGCTGCATGAGCACGTCGCGCATCGGCGCTGGATAAAGAACGTTGGCGTCGAGAAGCGCCGTATAGCGGCTCATGGTTTGCCGTAACCCATGTCTTGCTCTTGTGCGTCGGCTGCCAGCTGGTCGAGCACGCTTTCCCGCTCAGCATCGATGGAGGCCTTGTAGGCCATCACGTCTTCCATCCGGATACGCCGATGTTTGCCCACTTTCCGGTGCGGGATCTTCTGTTCATCCAGAAGCTTGATCAGGAATGGACGGGAGACGTTCAACACGTCTGCGGCTTGAACCGTGGTCAGCTCGGCATTTTCGGGAATGATCGTGACCCCCTGCCCCGCTGCCATGGCTTCCAGGATATCCATCAGAAGCGCAACGGCGCCGGCTGGCAGCTCGATCGGTTCAGCCTGCACTCCATCGGTGACGCGCAGCTTGAGAGATGCCTTGTTCCGCGCATAGCGCGACAGGAGCTGCCCGGATGCGCGTGCGATTGCGGCCTCCTTGGCGCTCGGGGGCAATTGCCGGTGAGCCATCATGTTCATCGGTGTTCTCCTTTGCTGCGAACTTCAATATAGCCTTAAATGCAACAAATGCAACAAATGAATTAAGTTTAGCGATGGAGTGGCCGCCCCCTCCGAACGGCGTCACTGTGCGCCAGAGAAAACGCCAGACGAGCTGCGCGTGAAAACAAGGAGGCGAGCGTCCATGGAACAGGCCGCCATCATCGGCATCGACATTTCACAGAAGAGTCTTCGACTGCACGAAGCGACCGCTGAAGGCGATCCGGTCTTCCGCAAGACCCTGTCACGCGGCCGGCTTGGAGAGCACCGCAAAGTGGGGCAGTTAAGCAGCCACGCTGGATCCAGGAGCTGCTTTCATGCGAAGTCCTGTGACGCGGCCATGACCCAAACGTGCCATCACAGACCAAATTCAGCAACTGCCCCACACTTTTCGGACATGTGTGTCCAGCATTGATCGGCTGGGTGCTTCCCGCATGTCAACCTTTCTCAATAAGTCCCAAAAGAAAAGACGCCGCCTTTCTCGACTATGTCTCCTTGATGGAGAAGCGGTACACCGAACCGGATTCCGTTTCTGCCATGAGAGCCAGATTGCGGAGAAATGACGTCAAGCTTGGGAATTGCACAGGAGTCGCGCGAGAGTTCCTTGTCCTGGAGGCAGAAACCTTGGTCCGGACCGGCCCCAGGCTGCCAGGGACGGCGAGGCTACCCCTTTGTGCCGCGTTCGGCCCGAAACCCCGTGGCAACAACGAATTTCTCTCGTGAATCTGTGCGGCTCGCCGGGGGCTTCATGTTGACGACCTTGGCGAACCGTCGCTTGAGCACCACCTGCAGGCTGGAATCCGGCCCGCCGGCAAGTACCTTGGCGACAAAGGTTCCGCCTTCGTCGAGCACGTCGAATGCAAGATCGGCCGCCGCTTCGCAGAGCGCCATGATCCTTGCGTGGTCGGTCTGCCGGTGTCCGGACGAATTCGCCGCCATGTCCGACATCACGACATCGGCCTTGCCGCCCAGCCAGTCCCGGATGCGGTCGTCCGCGCCTTCGGAAAGAAGGTCCAGGACGTGGATTTCCGCTCCCGGAATCGGATCGATCTCCTTCAGGTCGATGCCGATGACTCTCCCAGTCGCCTTGCCCTGCCGCTCGCCGAGCGCGTTCACGCGCCTTGCCGCAACCTGGCACCAGCCACCCGGCGCAGACCCGAGGTCCAGCACCCGTGCACCCGGTTTCAGGAACCGGTGCTTGTCGTCGATTTCGATGAGCTTGTAGGCCGCCCGCCCCCGATAGCCCTCGGCTTTCGCGCGGCGCACATACGGATCGTTCAATTGCCGTTCAAGCCAGCGGGTGGAGGACAGCTTTCGTCGCCGGGCCGTTGTGACGCGCACTTTCAGGTCGCGTTCCGCTCGTCCGCTTGTCTGCCGTGCCATGAGTTTCACTGAACCAGAACGCGCAGGATTTGCAAGGCGCGGCGCGTGGCATGGCCGCTTGTCGCTGAAGCTGTTCGCCGCCGACGCTCCGCGAGATTCGGTGCATTCCACCTTTGCGTTCTGCCGATCCGACTGGAAAGTCCAAGCGATGTGGAGTTGCGCAGCTCAGACTTGGCCGAGAACTTCCTTCACGTAGCGCTGGGTTTCGCGATAAGGAGGAACGCCGTCATACTTCTTTACCGCGTAAGGTCCGGCGTTGTAGGCGGCAACCGCCAGCGGCCACGACCCGAAGACTTCGTACTGTTCGACAAGGTACCGTGCGCCACCCTCGAGATTCTGGATCGGATCGTGGGGGTTGATGCCAAGAGACTTGGCGGTTGCAGGCATGAGCTGCGCCAATCCGATGGCGCCCCGGCTCGAACGGGCCTCAGCGTCCCATCTGGATTCTTTCATGATCAGCCGAAGGAACACGTCTTCCGGAATCTTGTAGCGCCGCGCCAGCTCGCAGGCGACCCTCAGAAACTGCGGCGAATCCGCGACGGGCCTCTCTTTCAGAGCCGCCACTTCCGGGCTCTCTGACGTGCAGGCATCCCGAAGTCTCGGCCGAAGCGAACTGATTTGCTTCGGAGCAAAGGCATCCAAAGTCGCAACCTGGCTCCGGGACAATCCCGCCTCGTCCGCCGACACCGGCGTTTCCGCTGCGACGGGAAATGCCAGCGCCAGGCACAAAGCAAGGACTGCTTTGCTTATTGAGGCAAGTCGATGCAAGAAATCCCCCCACGGGTTTCGTGCCGAGAAGGTCGCAACATAGCCTTGGGGCCTGATACCGGCAACGGGCAGGCATTGACGATCGAAAATGCTGTGGCAAAAGGGTCACAATGAGCAAAGTCGCCATCGTAACCGGAGCCTCTCGCGGGCTTGGGGCCGCACTTGCCGAGGCGTTGGCCGAGGACCATCATGTCATAGCCATTGCACGAACGTCCGGCGGTCTCGAAGACCTTGATGACCGCATCCGGGCAGCCGGGGGAAGCGCGACGCTCGTGCCCGTCGACCTGACCGATTCCGACGCCTGTGCGGCAGTGTGCCGCAGCATACGGGAGCGATGGGGGCATGCCGATCTGTGGGTGCATGCGGCAGTCCATGTCGCGCCGCTGGCGCCCGCCGCACATCTCGATCCCAAGGACCTGGCGAAGTCCCTGGAAACCAATGTCGCTGCAACGGCCACGCTGATCGCCTGCCTGGCCCCGCTCCTTGAGGCCGCCGAAGACGGCACGGCGGTCTTCTTCGACGATCCCCGCGCGGGCGAGCGGTTCTTCTCCGCGTACGGCGCGACGAAGGCGGCCCAGGTCTCGCTTGCCAGATGCTGGGCTGCGGAAACCGCGCGCGCAGGTCCGCGCGTCATGATCCTCGCGCCACCACCCATGCCGACCGCGACCCGGGCACGGTTCTTCCCGGGCGAGAACAAGAGCGCCTTGACCTCGCCTGGTGCCGCCGCGCTCGGCATCCTGGCTGCCATCAGGTGACCGGTCGAGACATGCCCTTGACACGTTCCGCTCGCTCGCTCGGCAAGAATTCCTGTCGCAGACTCGATCCTGTCAGGAGATTCGGGCTCATGACGGCATCTGCGACAACCGCGCCTTGTCCGGCGCGACGCGCTCCCCTAAAGCAGGGGCATGCGCATTCTCATCACCAATGACGACGGCATCAATGCACCCGGCCTCCGGGTTCTGGACGAAATCGCACGTGAAATCGTCGGCGAGGACGGCGAGGTCTGGACCGTGGCGCCTGCATTTGAGCAGTCGGGCGTCGGGCATTGCATCAGCTACACGCATCCCACGCTTCTGTCCGAGTTCGGCCCGCGATGCTTCGCCGCCGAAGGGTCGCCGGCCGATTGCGTGCTCGCGGGGCTTCATCAGGTAATGAAGGATGCGCCGCCCGATCTCGTGCTTTCGGGCGTGAACCGGGGCAACAATGCAGCGGAGAACGTCCTCTATTCCGGCACCTTGGGAGCGGCCATCGAGGCGGCGCTGCAGGGCATTCCCGCGATCGCGCTCAGCCAGTTCTTCGGACCGGAAAGCGCCAAGCTGGAGAACCCGTTCGAAGCCGCCCTGGAGCACGGGGCCGCGACCGTGCGAAAGCTCCTGAAGGACGGGATCTGGGAGGACGAATCCTATCGGGTCTTCTACAATGTCAATTTCCCGCCGAATTCCGCAGCTGCCGTCCGGGGCATTCGGGTCACGTCCCAGGGCTGGCGCGAGGGAACCAGCTTCGGAATCGAACCGCACCGCTCGCCGTCGGGACGCATGTTCCTCTGGGTCAAGGGCGGCCCTCAGCACACGCCGACGGAGCCTGGAACGGACGTGGCTGCGAATCTTGACGGATACATCTCGGTGACCCCGCTTCGGGCGGACCTGACGGCGCATGACGTGATCGAGACCCTGCGTGGCCGGCTCGATTCATGACTCTCAAGGACGAGCAGCGCATGCAGTTCGTGTTTTCGCTCCGTCAGCACGGGGTGACGGATGCGCGTGTTCTTGAAGCCATGGAGACGATTGACCGGGGGGACTTCGTGACAGGCATCTTTGCCGAGCGGGCCTATGAGGACACGCCGCTTCCGATCGCCTGCGGCCAGACGATCAGCCAGCCGGCCATCGTTGGCCTCATGACGCAGGCGCTCGCCGTCGACCCGCGCCACAAGGTGCTGGAGATCGGCACCGGATCGGGCTACCAGGCGGCCATCCTCAGCCTGCTGGCACGTCGGGTCTACACGGTCGACCGGCACGGGCGGCTGGTCCGCGAGGCGCGGGAGGTCTTCGAGCGCCTGGGACTTGCCAACATCACGGCAATGACCTCGGACGGAACCCGGGGATTCCCCGAACAGGCTCCGTTCGATCGGATCATCGTGACCGCGGCCGCTGAGGACCCGCCGGGACCGCTCCTTGCCGAGTTGAAGGCCGGCGGAATCATGGTCGTGCCCGTGGGCCGGTCCGACGCAGTGCAGGTCCTGATCAAGGTCACCCGGACCGAAACCGGATTCGATTACGACGAGCTCCTGCAGGTGCGTTTCGTGCCGCTCATCGAGGGCATGGGCGACGGATAGAGCCGAACTTGGAGAGGACGTCCCGCGCAGGCAGCGTGCATCAGCATCGGGCAAAGGACGGCATAAGTGCGGCCGGCCCTTTTTTTGTTGGCGTGGATCGGGCAGTCAATGCTATGGTGCAGACAGTGTCGCGACGGTGAAGTACAGGCAGGTGCGCCACGCGGCATTGTCGGCAGCCCGGAGATGGTTGCGGCATCAGGCGTGAGGAGCAACTACATGACCCATTTGGCGATTCCGATTCGGCTGGCTGTTCTGCTGTCCGGCACGATGGCGCTTGTCGCCTGCGGCGGCGACGGTCTCCGCAATTTCGATTTCGACTTCCGGGGAGCGACCGGGCAACTGGACACGACGGATGCCGTGCGTGCCGCCCTTGGTTCCGCACCGACGTCCGGCAATCGGGGCGGGAACCGCTCGCCGACAGGCGATGTGTCGGATGCCGCCACTGGTTCGGCAAGCGTTGTTGAACTCGCAGGTTCGGCGATAGAAAGGGCCGACGGAGCGTCCGGGGCTTCACCGGCCTCGGTGCCAGTGCGCCATCGGGTGGTTGCCGGAGAGACCGTGTTCACGATTGCGAGGCACTATGGCGTGTCGGCCGAAAGCGTCTCCGAGAGGAACGGGCTTGGGCCCAGTCCCGAACTTCGGGTCGGCCAGTACCTGGTGATTCCGCCGGCGGAATCCGCTGGAGCAATCGAGACCACGACAGTGGCAATGCCGGGATCAGGATCCGAAACGCCGCTGCCGCCGTCGGCTTCGAAGCCCCTGCCATCCACCGCGACTGCAGCGACGGCGCCGGCGTCGAGACCAACGGGACTTGAGGACGGGCAAACAGCCGCTTCGGACAGTTCCCGCCTCCGGATGCCGGTCCGGGGCAGCATCGTGCGGCCCTTCCAGAAGGGCTCGAACGAAGGAATCGGGATCGCGGCGCCGGCTGGCACAGCCGTTGTCGCTGCAGATGCGGGCACTGTCGCCGCGATCACGCGCGATACCGATCAGGTGCCGATCCTGGTGCTTCGCCATGAAGGCAGCCTGCTGACGGTCTATGCAGGATTGGACAACATCGCGGTGGAAAAGGGCGACAAGGTCAGGCGCGGCCAGAGAATTGCGGTCGTGCGCAACGCGAATCCGCCGTTCCTGCACTTCGAGGTGCGCGAGGGCTTCAACAGCGTGGACCCCGGGCCCTACCTGAACTAGCGCGGGCTTCCCTGTCGGGACGGTCTCTTGTGCGGCGGCTTCCGTGCCAACTCCATGCGCGATCTTCGGTCATTCCGAACCGCTGGAACGTGCAGTCGGATGCTGCCGGGTCGAGATCATGCCGACGATTTCGTAGGTTCTCGCAAGAACGGGCGCGGCGACCTCGCGAGCGCGGGCCGCGCCTTCGCCCAGGATGCGGTCGATCTCGGCAAGATCACCCAGAAGGCGGTTCATCTCGCCCGTGATCGGCGCCAGGGTCTCGACCGCAACCTCGGCGAGATGCGGCTTGAACGTGCCCCATCCTTGCCCGGCGACCTCGGTCATCACCGCATCCGTGGACTGTCCCGTCAGGCCGGCATAGATGTCGATCAGGTTGCGGGCTTCGGGCCGTGCCTCCAGCTCGCCGTAGGTCTCGGGCAGGGGATCCGCGTCGGTTCGCGCTTTCCGGAACTTGAGGGCGATCGTGTCGGCATCGTCCG
>VXPN01000484.1 GCA_009839535.1 Boseongicola sp. SB0662_bin_57
TTCCGGCACAGCTCCTACGTTTCCGGCCGCGCCGACGCGGTCATCGTCGGTTGCGGGACGGCAGGCTACGGGTTCGCCGTGCGGCGGATCTGTGCATGCCTGTCCGATGCGGTGACTTGAATTGCCTGAAGACCAGGCCCTGATTCTCGCCATCTTTGTCGTGCTCTTCGCCTTGTTGGCCTGGGGGCGCATCCGATATGACCTCGTGGCCTTCGGGGCGCTGGTTCTGGCTGCCATGACCGGACTCGTGCCGAGGGAGGAGATGTTCTCCGGCTTCGGGCATTCCGCCGTGGCAGTCATAGCGCTGGTCCTGGTGATCTCGCGCGGCCTCATCGGATCGGGCGCCATCGAGAAGCTTGCTGCCGGGCTTCTCGACAGCGAACGGCCCCTGCCGATGCATGTTGCGGTCATGGCCGTTGTCGGCGCGGGAGTTTCCGCGGTGATAAACAACGTCGCCGCGCTCGCGCTGCTGATGCCGCTTGATTCCGAGACCGCAACGAAAGCCGGACGCGCACTCTCGCGGTCCCTGATGCCCCTTTCCTTCGCCACGATTCTGGGCGGAATGATCACGCTGATCGGCACGCCTCCCAACATCGTCATTGCCGGATACCGCCAGGAAGCGCTTGGCGCACCGTTCGGCATGTTCGACTTCGCGCCTGTCGGCCTGGCGGTCGCCGCCGCCGGAATCGCATTTGTGTCACTTCTCGGATGGCGGCTGCTGCCCCAACGGGACGGCGCATGGGGAAACGAACGCGAACTCGGACGAGGCCGTTACGTCGCGGAACTGCGGGTTGGCGAGAAGCTCGACGAGAAGGACCAGACGGTGGGAGACTTCTATCCGCTTGCCGATGAGCACGACGTGCACGTGCTCGGCATCGTCCGGGGCGGGCGTCGCCAGCCTGGCTTTGCGGCCAGGCAGGAAGTCCGGCCCGGAGACTTCATCGTCGTCGAGGGCGAGCCTGGCGCCATCGAGGCGTTCATGGGGCAAGGCGAGCTTGAGTTTGCAGGATCGGAAAGGCACATCGGAACCGTGGCTTCCGGCGGCCTCGTGCTCACGGAGGCCATCGTGCCGGAAGGGGCGCGGATCGCGGGTCGGACAGCGCGCAGCCTGAAGCTGCTTCACCGGCATGCGGTCACGCTCCTGGGCGTGTCGCGCAACGGCCGGCGCTTCCGTGATCGGGTTCGTCTCCTTGCCGTCAGGCCAGGCGACGTCCTCCTGCTGCTGGGCACGCCGGAACGGAACGCGGCGGCGGCAGCCTGGATGGGCGTGCTGCCGATCGAGGGCCGCGAGACGCCGGTGGTTCAACGCTCGAAGGCCTGGCTTTCCGTCGGCATCTTTCTTGCCGCCATTGCCTGCGCCGTGGCAGGCTGGGCGCCCTTGCCGGCCGCCCTTGCCGCAGCGGTGGTCGGCTTTGTCGCCGTCGGACTCGTCACGGGCCGCGAGGTCTACGAATCAATCGAGTGGAAGGTCATTGTTCTTCTTGCCAGCCTTGTGCCCCTTGCCGACGCGTTCGAGGCGGTCGGCGGGGCGGAATTGATCGCCGGGCAAATCCTGAAGGCAACGCAAGGGTTCCCGGCCTGGATCGCGCTTGTCGTGCTGATGATCGTGACCATGACCCTTTCGGACTTTCTGAACAACGTTGCGACGACGCTGATCGCCGCGCCGGTTGCGCTGGGCATTGCAGCAGCCACGGAAACGAACCCGGACGCTTGGCTCATGGCGGTCGCGGTGGCCGCATCATGCGCGTTTCTTACGCCTGTCGGGCACAAGAACAACACGATCATCCTTGGACCGGGCGGATACCATTTTGGCGACTACTGGCGGATGGGCTTGCCGCTTGAAGTCCTGGTCATGACAGTTGCGGTTCCGATGATCCTGGTCGCCTGGCCGCTGTGAATGCCGCGATGGCAATGCAAGACCAAGCAGGCCGCGATCGAGACGCGCCGACGCGATGCCGCCCTGCATCAAGCGCTCGCTCGCTTCAGGACTGACCGCTCGCCCGCTCGATGTATGCCCGAAGCTCTTCTGCCTCGCGCCTTGAATCCCGGAGGCCATCCATGGCCGTGTTCAGTTCCGCCAAGGCCTGGTTCATCTCGGTCCTGTGGTCCGTTTCACGCTTCGCAAGCAATTGCTGCGCATTGTCCCGTTCCGATTCGGCCTCGTGCAGCGCCTGCACCAGCGTTTCCACTTCGTTCATGTCGGACAGCGTGGACTGCGTGAGCCGCGTGACCAGCCAACGGGTGCACCAGCCCGCAAGGAATGTCACGAACAGGATGACCGCCGTGGCGGCAATGAACTCGTTTCCGCTCATTCTGCGTCTCCTCCGTCGCTTGCTTCGATGGCTTCATCGTTGTTCCGGATCTCCGCGTCGGACCCGGAGGAATCCGTCAGGTCCCCTGGTCCGCCGATCAGGCGGAACTCGATCCGGCGGTTCGCTTCCCGCCCTTCTGCCGTGTCGTTGGTCGCCACGGGCCGGCTTTCGCCATAACCCTTGGCAACGAGGCCGGTACCCAGCACCCGTCGCGCCAGGATGGCATTCAGGACCGCGTCCGCTCGCGCCTGGCTTAGCCGTTGGTTCATGGTCTCACGACCCTGGCTGTCGGTGTGACCGCTGATCTCGACCCTGATTCCCTGGCACTCGCGAAGAACGTCCGCAATTGCATCTATGGTCTCCACGGCATCGTCCTCGAACGTGCTGGATGCCGGATTGAACGTGATCTTCTTTTTTTCGGCCGCCTCGTGCACGCGCGCCATGCATTCCTCGGGCGTCGGCAATTCAACCTGCGGTGCACTGACTTCAAGATACGTGACATCCAGTTCGTAGGACGCGCCAACCCCCAACTTGTCCGAAAGAAGGCGCGCAATCGCAGACTGCGCGCCCTCGAATGCCGCATTGCCGGAGATCGTGACCTTGTCGACGGTCACGTTGGCGACCCCGTTGCCCAGAAACTGCATCGCCTCCAGCGCCGCCAGCACGCGCTGCGTCCATCCGCCCGGCAAGCCCTGATCCAGCACGGTCGCCAAGTGGACGTGATCGATCCCGAAATGAGCGGCAGCAAGACTCTCGACTGCCGCGCGCGTTGAATCGCTTCCAAGCTTGCCGCGAAGCTGGACATGCCCCTCGGGCGAAAGGATCGCCATGAATTCGGGCAATGGGCCTTCTTCGTCCTGCCCGATTTCCTCGGGCAGAATCGCCTTCAACGAAAAGACCGGCGGGAGAGCCACCTCAAGCTCTGCCGAGACGCGTTCGAACGTTGGAAGCGAAGTGCCGGCCTCCGCCGCCAGCGTGACATCGGCATTCGACATGGTGAACGTGCCTCCGCCAAGTTCGGCCACGGCAGCAATGCCCGCCACCGCGGCCTCTCCCCATCGGGTCGAGGGCGTTCCGAGTGCCAGGGTGCATGTCGCGCCGTCACCAAGTCCCGCGCCTTGGGCCGCCTCAAGGATCGCGTCTCGCGCCGCTTCGCTGTCAGCGGCGCAGGCATCGAAGCGCGCGCCGTCGTCGATCAGGAACCTGAGCGTAAAAGGCGCAACGACCGGTCGCGGCGCAGAGATGCTCAAGGCAAGCTCCAGGCCGGCCGGCGCATCCCGGCGCAGCAGCCGTTCCAGCCTCCGCTTGTCATCGGCATCCTTGGCCACGGCATTGATGGCAACCCGCGATGCCGTGATCGACACTTTCGAGTGTGGCAAGGCCGCGAGCGCCTCAACGCCGAAAGTCACGGCACGAAACCACCCGTCAGCCGGTTCGAAGTCAACGGTTCCAAGCAGGTCCGAGACCGGCGCGCCATCCACGTGTTCCCGGACACTCGATACGACGCCTTCGACGTCCATCGACGACGGCACAAGGCCGACGAGAGACACGCCGTCGTCATGCCGCAGGATCTCGATCGAGAATTCGGGGGGCTGGATTGCCGCCAGGCCGGCAACTTCCATCTGGTCCGTGATGCGCGCGGAACTTGCGGCGCGGCCTGCCGTCGAAAGCGCGGCAAATCGCGTCGCGTCGTCCGGGGCAATGCCGCTCAAGACGACGTGCAGGCCATCGACCTGGACAACTGTCCACGCATGTCCCGATTGCGACAGCCCGGCGTCTATGCTCCTCAAAGTCCGCGCCTCGACAAGATTTCTCGTCCAGACCGCTGCCGCAAGACACAGGCCCGCCCCTGCAGCCAACGCCAGCAGATGCGGAACGGCGGGCAGGCGCGAGACGGTCCGCCGGAAGGTCATGGCCGGGAACTATATGCGAAAGTCACGTTGAACCCTCGCACTGAATTCACCGGTCGGCTGAGGTGGCCAACGCCTCTCGTGCAGGTGCGCCAATCCCGGACGTCTCGTCATGTTCTGCCGCTTCGACGGGGCGACACGGCAGGGCCGTGGCCCTCCAGCCCAGTGGCGGAGACCGGCAAGGCAAGGCCGCACCTCCCGGCATCCTCCTTGCCACGCGTCCAGCGCGCCGGCGAAGCCAAAATCCAACCTTTGTGACCTTCTCATGCGATCTCCCTTGTAGTCCCCGGCCCGGTCTCGCGCAATCACAGGAAGGTTGCCGCGCAAAGGAAGAAGACCGGAATCAGCCCTGCATCGCGATTTGCCCGAAAGAGCTTCAGGCATCGCTCAGGGTTGCCGGCTTCCAGCCGCGTGACCTGCCAGACCAGATGCAGTCCAAACGCGAGCGTTCCGGCGAGCACGATCCCGGACTGCAGAACGCCTTCACCGGGGCCCGCGGCGCCGACGAGTCCAATGCCGAGAACGGCAGTTGACACGACAAGGAAGCGGTTCAGCCAGCGTCTTGTGCGCGCGCCAAAGAGCCGTGCCGTCGACTTCACGCCGACAACTGCGTCATCTCTCCGGTCTTGCAGGGCATAGATGGTGTCATAGAACAGGGTCCAGGCGATTCCGGCGACGTAAATTGCCACGGCCGGCCAGGCAAGCGTGCCCGTTGCCGCCGCCCAGGCCAGGAGCGCGCCCCAATTGAAGGCGAGGCCCAGAAACACCTGCGGCCACCAGGTGAATCGCTTGGCAAACGGATAGACCGCCACCAGGACCACGGACGCGAGACCCAGAAGGACGGCCGCATTCCCGAATGTCAGAAGGACAAGCAACGCCGCCAGCGCCTGCACCGCCATCCAGGCTGCCGCCCGATGCACGGAGATCTGTCCCGAAGGGATTGGCCGCGAACGGGTGCGCTCCACTTCGGCATCGAACTTGCGGTCTGCAATGTCGTTCCACGTGCATCCGGCCCCCCGCATCAACCATGCGCCGATGGCACACCCGATTCCGATCCAGGCATGCTCCAGGATCTGCGTTCCCTGATGCAGCGATGCCGCGCCAAGTCCCCACCAGCACGGCAACAGGAGAAGCCAGGTTCCGATTGGCCGGTCTGCCCTGCTGAGCCGCAGGTAAGGGCGCGTCGCCATCGGCGCCCAGCGATCAACCCAGTTGCCCGGAACCGCGTCTGCCACTTGTCCGTCTGGCGCCCTTTCGGTCATATGCTCCCTGCCATGAAACGCGCGAAAGTCAGGATATATGTAGAGCACCCGCTGGGCGAAGGACAATCGATCGCGCTTGCGCGCGACCAGGCACATTACCTGTTCTCGGTCATGCGTCTGGCGGTCGGGGATCTTGTCGCCGTCTTCAACGGCAGTGACGGTGAGTGGGAAGCTGAAGTCGCGAGCGCCGGAAAGCGGGGCGGGACCCTCAGATGCCGCGTTCAAAGCGCCGCTCAACGGAATCCGCCCGACCTATGGCTGCTCTTTGCACCGATCAAGAAAGCCCGCACTGACTTCATTGTGGAAAAGGCGGCGGAAATGGGCGCGGCCCGCATCATGCCGGTCCGAACCGAGTTCACCGTTGCCGAGAGGATTCGGAGAGACCGGCTTCAGGTCCATGCCATTGAAGCGGCAAAGCAATGTGGCGGGACCAGCGTGCCCCGTGTCGAGGAGATGTCGGCGCTCACACGAATCCTGGAAGCGTGGCCCGCGGGTCGCAGGTTGATGTTTTGCGACGAGACGCTTGCGGCCAAGGGAACCGCGCTTTCGGGAGCGTCTGGCCCGTGGGCCATCCTGATTGGCCCGGAAGGCGGATTCTCCGAGACGGAACGCCGCATGATCGGCGCGATGCCGCAAACGGTTGCAGTCTCTCTGGGACCACGCGTGCTGCGCGCGGACACGGCTGCAGTCGCGGCAATGACGCTCTGGCAGTCAAGCCTGGGCGACTGGAAGTGACGTGCCCGGGCCCGCACCACATGTTGCCAAGGGCCGTGACCGGCATTGACCGTTCCGGGTCTGGACCCTGCGCGGAATTTCGGGGACGCTTGTACCAGAAGCGGCCGGTGCGGAACGCTGGCGGAACCGGCCATTGAGAGGAGGCGTGCCCCGTGAGCATGATCCGGCCGGAAGCGAGGGCCTTCCTGTCCAGGTGGCAGGAAGCGATTCTCTCAGGCATCGTCCTGCTCGGCTCGCTTCAGGCGGCCGCCTTGACGACGGGGCTGGTTCGGGGCCTGTCCTATGCGGCGGCACTTGTATGTGCGGCGCTGTTCATCGAGGGCGTGCGGAGAGGTCGCCTTCCTGACCGCAGCACCGGCGCGGGCCGGGTCGAGGTCGACGAGCGCCAGATCACGCACTTCACCTCGCTTGGCAGGGGAGAGATGTCAGTCGACGATCTCGTCCGGGTCAAGGTCCGGCCAGGCGACAGGACCTCGATCGGTTCCGACTTCTTCTGGGAATTCACCGACATTCACGGGCAACGCCTTACGATTTCGGGGGATGTGGGCAACGGAGCGGCGCTCTTTGACGCCCTCACCGCACTGCCCGGCGCAGACCTGGAGGCTGCAATCCGCGTATCGGGTCCGAATGCGGACGGGGAGCAGACCGTTTGGGAAGCCGCGGCAAAGAGGCCGGATTGACTCAAGCGCGAATTCGGGCAAGTCAGCAGCCCTGACTTGTCGACGTGAGCAACGCAATGTCCATTCCGCAGACTGGCGGCGGTCCAATCGAAAGGCGCGAGCAGCTGGTCGAGTACCTTGCCTCGGGCTGCAAGCCGCCGGAGGAGTGGCGCATCGGAACCGAGCACGAGAAGTTCGGTTACTGCAAGGACACGCTCATGCCGCTGCCCTACGAGGGTCCCCGTTCGATCAAGGCCATCCTGGAAGGCCTCCGCGACAGGTTTGGCTGGGCGCCTCTCGATGAGGGCGGCAACGTCATCGGCCTTGCCAAGGACGGCGCAAACATCTCTCTCGAGCCGGGTGGCCAGCTGGAGCTCTCGGGTGCGCCACTGGAGAACATACACCAGACATGTGACGAAGTGAACGAGCACCTGCGCGAGGTGCGCGCGGTGGCCGACGAGATCGGTGCCGGCTTCATCGGCCTCGGCGCGGCGCCTCACTGGACTCATGACGACATGCCGCTCATGCCCAAGGGGCGTTACCGGCTAATGGACGGCTACATGCAACGTGTCGGTGCGCTCGGCACGCAAATGATGCGGCGAACCTGCACCGTGCAGGTCAACCTCGACTT
>VXPN01000212.1 GCA_009839535.1 Boseongicola sp. SB0662_bin_57
ATCTTCAAGGCCGTCTCAAGCTTGACGAGCTGATCACGGGGCGTTGGAGTCTTGATCAGATCAACGAGGCGATTGCGGACACGAAAACGGGAAGGGCCCGACGAAACGTCATCATGTTCCAGTAGCCGGCATCCATGCGCGAAGGACACTCACTGCGAATGCAAACCGGCCTTGGCCGACGCCCATGCATCCTCTGGACCCGAACCGTGATCGGTGATTTGCTGACCCGGCATGTCCGCTGCCCCTCACTGGAGGCATTCTCCCTTGCGACTTGATGATCTTGACGTGATCGTTACGGCTCCTCCGGCACCCGGATGGGGCGGGCGCTACTGGATACTGGTCAAGATCACGACCGATGACGGCATCGCCGGATGGGGCGAGTGCTATGCAAGCTCGGTCGGGCCGGACGCAATGACCGTCGTCATCCGGGACGTGTTCGAGCGGCACATGCAGGGCGAGGCACCTGCGAATGTCGAGAAGATGTTCCGGCGCACGTACTCCAGCGGATTCACCCAGCGCCCTGACCTGACGGTCATCGGCGCGTTCTCCGGGCTCGAGATCGCGTGCTGGGACATTCTCGGCAAGGCGCGGGACTGTCCGGTCTGGGAACTGCTGGGCGGCCGCATGAACGACCGGGTCCGCGCCTACTCCTATCTCTACCCTCTCCGGCATCACGAACTGCCCAGGTTCTGGGGCGATGCGGACATGGCGGCCGAGTCGGCCCTCTACCTCGCGGACCAGGGCTACACGGCGGTCAAGTTCGACCCGGCCGGCCCCTACACCATGCGCGGCGGCCACCATCCGTCGCGCTTCGACGTCGAAACCTCGGTCCAGTTCTGCGCGCGCATTCGCGAGGCGGTCGGGCCGCGCGCCGACCTCCTGTTCGGCACGCATGGACAGTTCAATCCGGCGGGCGCAATCCGGCTCGCGCGAGCGATCGAACCCTACGATCCGCTCTGGTTCGAGGAACCGGTGCCCCCTGACTCGCCCGAATCTCTCGGCCAGGTGGCAAGGGCGACCTCGATCCCGATCGCGACGGGCGAGCGGCTGGCGACGCGAACCGAGTTCGCGGCTGCCCTGTCTAACGGCGCGGCGATACTGCAGCCGGCACTCGGGCGAGCGGGCGGCATCTGGGAAGGGAGGAAGATCGCGGTGCTCGCTGAATCCGCCGGGGCGCAGCTAGCGCCGCATCTCTATGCGGGTCCCGTGGAATGGGCGGCGAACCTGCATCTTTGCGTCGCGATTCCGAACCTCCTGATTGCGGAAACCATCGAGACGGGGTTTCACGACGAGCTAATAAAGGGCACGATCCGCGTCGAGGACGGCTACGTCCCGGCACCAGAGGGTCCAGGGCTGGGGATTGACGTGGACGAGGCGCTGGCGCGGAAGCATGCCTACTCCGGTGATCGCCTGCATCTCGAAATGCAGGACGATCCCCCGCGCTATGATCGCACCCAACTGTTTGAAGGCGGCGCGCCGGTCGGCAAGACTCCGGAATAATGATACAAGATCCACGCTACATCCAAGTTTGGCTGCATGTCCAAGGTCCGCACCTTGCCGCTCCGGAGCAAGGGCGGGTCACGTCGCGTTCAACATGATCCGCTCGTTGCACTCCCATTGAAACGGATGCTGGTGGTGCCTGAACATGATCGGAAAGGACCTCGGTGCCGCACATGGGCACAAGTGCGATTGGTGTAATGGAACGGGCGCCGAACGCGGAAACGACCGACGCTACAGCGTGAGTCGCTCGAACGTCCGGAGCGGCAGGTACAAGCGCAGCGGCTGCGACGGAAAAGGCACGAATCCGTACCGTTCATGGAAGGCGCTGGCACGGGATAATGCGGCAGGCGCCTAGCGGTTTCCGTCGGCAGACTGTTCTTCTCGAAACTCGCGGCACTCAGCGTATAGTAGCCAGCGACCCGTTCGGGCGGGTGACCCGGCGCGACGAAGATCCGCGCAACGCGCCGTCGGGCGTCCTGGGAAGCTGGCTAGCGAAGGTAGGCATCGAGCGACGGGTCGCCGCAGGAAAGGGACGCGCGTTCATGATGCGAACCGAGCGGCTCGACGCGCACCGGTGAATCATCCACCGACGCGCTCGCGGTATCGTCGCGCGGCGCGCCTCAGCGCCGCATTCGGCGTGGGCGGGTTGAGCAGCGCATCGTGGAAGGTGCCTCAGTCCGTGGCCGGAAGAACGATTCGTTTGCGTGCCTCGATCACCCGCTCGGCTGCGGCCACAGCGCTGTCAAGCACGAAACGGCTGACCGAGGTTCCCTCGTATGCCGCCGCACGTTCGAGCTTGTGCTTGCTCCCGGCGTCGAGGCACAAATGGACCCTCTCATGCTTCGACGCGGCTGTTTCCGCCATTGCGATTTCTCTTCCATGATTGGCGGCAGACATATGCACCAACCCTGCGTACGATACGAGCACCAACGGATGAAGCCGACGAGAGAAGACCTTCACTTTGAGAGCCGCCCTGCATGCCGTAGTCGCGAGCAGCCGCGTTGTGGCCGGCTATCGTGTCCGGTGACCAGCCAGAACTTGAAGTGCGCTCGCAAGGGGCATCGTCCGAACGCCCCCCTCTTTCCCGGCACGTCCCTGCCTTCGGAATAGACCAGCATTAGATCGATTGGCATGTCAAGATAGCGCGCGACGTTTTGCCGGAAACTCCAAGATTGCCGGCAAGCTTGGCCATCAGCGGCGCGGGCGTTCGGTTCAGGATACCAGCCTACCGGTCTTTCGGCCCGTGTGTCCTTTCGGTGCTTGGCTTTCTTGGACAATCCCGTTCGTTCCCTGAACACTGGCATGCCGCGCGGAAGACGGCAGTCCCACCCGACCGGAACGCAATCAGGCATTCCTAGCGACGGAAAGTTTGCTCCCGGCAAATTGCCGTACGCTTGACATGTGCGTAGATATGCCGTACATGGAGTTCCGCTGCAATTTCAGGCCAAGGAGAGGGTCATGTTGGCGTTTGAGGACAGCACGGTCACTGTCGACGAGCCCAAGAGCGCTCGGCTTGAAGCACGCACGAAGCCTTCAGTGAAAGATGCGATCAGTCGTGCAGCCACTTTGAATGGCGTTGAAGTCAGTTCCTTCGTTGTGAGCGCCGCCTACAGAGAAGCGCAAACGACGATCAATGCCCACAAGGTAACGTCGTTGGAAAGTGAAGCTGATCGCGCGGCATTCTTCGGGGCCCTTGAGAACCCCCCGAAGCCGGTCAAACGGCTGCGGCAGGCCTTCGCATTGCGCGAGAAGCTGATTGTGAATGCGGACTGACAAGGACGTTGGAGCCGGATACACGATCGAGCCGTTCGATCCGAAGACACAGGATCGGACGGCCTTTTCCTGTGGTGTGTCGCAGGTCGACAACTACTTGAAGCTCACGGCACGAAAGCTGGCGAAGGCAGACTTGGTTCGCATTTGGGTCACGCTCGACGATGACCGTCGGATTGTCGGGTATTATGGAATAAGCATGCATTCGGTCATCGCTGAAGACATGCCCAAAGCTCTGGCCATTAAGGCGCCTCGACACGGGAGCTTGCCCACCGCATTCATTTCCATGATGGGCGTTGATCAATGCATGCAAGGGCATGGTCTGGGAAGCGTATTGCTTGCCGATGCACTCAGCCGCATTGGCCGCGTATCGGGTGAGATTGGAACCTGTGCGGTTCTGCTTGATGTACTCGACTGTGGCGAGACCGAAACTGTGGCCCGGCGAAAGGCCTGCTACGAAGCCTTTGGCTTCACGCCGCTGCCTGATCAACCGCTCCGGCTCTTCATGCCCATCCAGACCGTCCGGGCGCTTTCGGGCTAGCGTCCGTGACATCGCCAACGATTGTCAATTTCTGCCAAACGGACGCCTGCAAAACGGGATCAGGCCCTCTCAGCGACGCAAGTGCCGCAGAATGGCACCTCATAGGTCGCAATCGCATCCCTTTACAATGGGATTTGAAAATTCGCCAAATGCGTGCTGCGTCACAAGCCGCTTACTGCATCTGGCGCGCAGTGAGCATTTCCAGAGCGCTCGCGAGCGTCATCGCCCGAATGCCCCTCTTTCCCGGCACGTCCCTGCTTCCGGCATAGACCAGCATCCGAACTTCGGCGCCCAGTTCGTCGGCTGCGAAATGGAATCCGCGCGTTACCTTTGGCGATGTCGTGCGCTTGATCTCGATTGCCCAGAGCGCGCCGTCACGAAGCTTCAGCACCAGATCGATCTCCGCCCCTGCGGATGACCGGTAGAAGCTTGCCTCGGTCCCCCGCGGCGCTGCCGCGATCAGGTTCTCGATGCAGAATCCTTCCCAGCTGCCTCCAACCACCGGGTGCCCGAGCAGGCCTTCCAACGTCTTGATCCCGAGCAGCGCGTGGGTCAAGCCGGAGTCGCGGATGTAGACCTTGGGAGACTTGACAAGCCTTTTGCCCGCGTTCGAATGCCAAGGCGGCAGCCGTCGGACCAGCATCAGGTCGATCAGCACGTCAAGATACCGCGCTACGCTCTGACCGGAAACTCCTAGATTGCCGGCAAGCTTGGCCGCATTCAGGAGCCCACCCTGCTCATGGGCAAGCATCGTCCAGAAACGACGCAAGGTTTCTGCAGGAATGCGCAATCCAAAGGCCGGAATGTCGCGCTCCAGATAGGTTCTGATGAAATCCTCGCGCCAAGTCAGGCTGGCCCCGTCGCTCTTCGCCAGGAAGCTCTCGGGAAAGCCGCCGCGGAGCCAGAGCGGCGACATCGTCTCCGCACCCGTTTCCGGCAGAACGAAGGGCATGAGCTCGTGATAGCTGACCCGTCCTGCCAGCAACTCCGCGCTTTGGTGAAGGAGTGCCCTTGAAGCTGCTCCCAGCAGAAGAAACTGCCCGGTTCGGCTACCTTGCCTGCGTCGCCGATCGATCTGACCGCGCAATGTGCTGAACAGATCCGGCACAACCTGCACCTCGTCGATCACCACGAGACGACCGGCTTGTTCGTCAAGGTACAAATCGGGTTCGTCGAGCACCCGACGATCGGCGGTTCGCTCCATGTCGAGATAGACGGCATCGCGACTTTCCGTGATCTCCTGCACCAGAGTCGTCTTGCCCACCTGCCTTGGTCCGAGAAGCACGACGCCGGCCTGGACTTCCAAGGCCTCTTCGATTGTTCTCTTGCGGGAACGCTCAATCATACCTTGCATATATTCCATCCAATGGAAGATTTGCAAGGATTTGTGAGAGCGCGGCTTGGTCACCCGGCAACAGGGAAAGGCAGCGAAATCAGCCCTGCCGCTCTCCAACCCGGGCAGCCCGCTATTCCATTGCGTAGCCTAACCCACGATAGCCTGCTCGCCTCTTGGCTGCCATTCTGGACAGGACCGGAACGCGATTGTCGACATAGTCGACCACAAGGACGTCCTTCTTTCCCTCATGCTGTCGATGCAGCCTGCCAACATATTGCGCGAGCGTGCCCTTCCAGGCGATCGGCATTGTCAGGAACAGGGTGTCGAGCCGAGCGTCGTCAAAGCCCTCTCCGACATAGCGCCCCGTCGCAAGGACCAACCGCTCCTCCTCGTCGCCGACCTTCAGAGCCGCATGCGCAGCCTCCCGGTCCTTGGCAGACATGCCTCCGCGGAGCACAATGACGTTTCTTGCAAACCGCGAAAACCGCTGCCGAAGGCATTCAAGGTGGTCCTTGCGCTCGGTCAGCACGATCGGTGATCTCCTTGCCTCCAACGACTTCAGCACATCATCGAAGATCAGGTCGTTTCGAGTGCCGTCCTTCGCCAGAGCGGCATAGATCGCGGGCATCGACGGTCGCTCGGTCATGGCCAGGTCCTCCGGCAACCTGAACTCCGTGCAACGCTCCCGGGCGCGATGCCGCAGGCCGCTTTCGGCCGCGTGCGACCTTGCATCCACGCGATGACGCACAGGACCGCACTGCATGAAGATTATGGGATGATGCCCATCCTTTCGAGTGACAGTGGCAGACAATCCGGTGACATGGCGAGCCTTCGACCTTCGGGCGACGAGTTCAAAGCTCGCGGCGGACACGTGATGACATTCGTCGACGATCAGATGACCGTAGTCGGCAACGATGTCGTCTACCTCGCCCTTGCGGACCAGGCTCTGAATCAGCGCGATGTCAATCACGCCAGTAGGCTTGCGCTTCCCGGCCCCAATGGTCCCGATCTGCTTCGTGTCGATCTGAAGAAAGGATCCCAGACGCTCCACCCATTGGCTCAGGATTTCCCGACGGTGAACGAGGACCAAGGCATTGCAGGCACGGTGTCCTATAAGCGCCGAGGCCACGACGGTCTTGCCAAATGCGGTCGTGGCCGCAAGGACGCCGTTGTCGTGTTTGGCCATCGCATCGAACGCTTGCAACTGCTGTCGGCGCAGCTGACCTCGGAAGCGAACCGTCTCCGGCAAGGGCGTTCCGTCAACGCGCAGGTCGTCCAGATCCACGCCTGCACCATGCTCGGAAAGGAACCCGATGGTTTCGTCGAAACAGCCACGCGGCAAGGCAATGTGCCGGGGATGCAACTCGGCGCAGGACACGATTCGAGGCTTGCCGAATGTCGGGAACCGCATCGCCTGCGCACGATAGAATTCGGGGTTCGGGAATGCGGCCAGACGCATCAGTTGAGCAACGGCGGAAGAAGGAAGACGCGTTCGGTCAACATAGATCTGATCCGCAAGCGTCACCTTGACCGTTTTCGGCAGGTTCGCATCAAGGCGTCGAGACCTTTCGCGGCGCGATGGCGGCATTTTCCAGGGCTCGTCCGCATGTTCGTCGTCAACGGGCATTCGAACGCCCAGCACTCGCCCGGAGAACTCCGCAGATTCGGCAAGACTGGAAACGGCTTCAGCAGACAGTCTTGGCATGGATGACAAATGGGCCCATTGGTCATCGTATGGACGCATGTCCGCGTCGACAAAGACGCTGTTGCCCCTCTTGCGTGCCTTGTGCTGGAGCGGCAACGCGATCAGGTTTCCGAAACCGCCGAGCGGCATCGTGTCCTGGTTCGGGAACAGGCGGTCGTAGGAGGAGAAGCCAATTTCCGGCCGCCTGTCCATTGTTTCCGTGATCAACGCCGATCCGAACTGGCGCGCGGCCCGGGCCGATACCCGTTCCGAAAAGAAGACCCAGACATGGCCCCCGTTCCCGGACCTTGACCGTTCCAGCGCTGCTGGCACCGCCCTTGCCTGACAGGTCTCGATCAGCGCGTTGGCGTCATCCGTCCATGACGCCTTGTCAAGGTCGATCGCCAGAAACCGGCAAGTACTGTCTTGCAGCAACGGATAGACGCCGGCGACAAAGTTCCCGTCCCGGCCACCACGCAGGTGCCGCTCAATGATGTCCGCGTCCGGCGGAATGAACTTCTGGTGCGGGCAATCACGGCACTTGACCTTCGGCTTGCCGCAGATGCCCTTGACCCATTCATTGAAGGGGGATTACAAAGAAAGGTTGACAAAGTTTCCGAGCCTCCTTATATTCGAATCAA
>VXPN01000036.1 GCA_009839535.1 Boseongicola sp. SB0662_bin_57
TGTGCAATGCACATGATTTTCTCTTGTGTATGGTCGCAACCTTCTGTAATGTCGCCTTTATCGAGAGGAAGAAGGGACTCTGGGCAACGGTGCCGCTACGCGGCGCTCTGGATGTCTATGGATCACACCGTTCCTTCGCCAAGCCGCATGACCGCAAGACCGGCCAAGTTGTCTCGGCAATCCAGGCAGGTGTCGTCCTGCACCGATCCGGAGCTGGCGCCGAGCGTCGTGACCTCGCCGATTCAAGGATCGATGCGCATCGTCCCACGGGATTCCGACCGCCTCAGATCTCGAACGTCCACGTCGTGACTTGCCGCCAGTTCTGGCCTGGATGCAGCGTGATGTCAGGAAATCCCGGTTGGTGCGGCGCGTTGGGCCAGAACTGCGCTTCGAGGGCAAGGCCGCAATACGGAACTGGAGCAACACCGTCGTTGGTGCGCTGGTCCGGACAGACCAGAATGTGCCCGTCGAAGGCCTGAAGGCCAGGTTCCGTGCTCGCAATAGCCATCGTGGCGTCGGGACCGGTCAGACGTGCAACCTCCCTAAGTGGCTGACGGGAAGCGGAAATGCAGAAATTCGTGTCAAGAAGGCCGTCGGCACCGTCATTCAGCACGCGGCCGTCTCGAAAGTCGAAGCGAGTGCCCGCCACATCCGAAATTTCGCCCGTGGGAATCGTGGTGTCAGGATCGCTGGGCAGGTACCGGTCTGCGTGAATCTGCAAGACGTGGTCCTTGGTCGTGGGTGCCTCGCCAAGGCGCCAGTAGCTGTGGTTCGCGAGATTCAGGATTGTCGGCGCGTCGGTCCTTGCCGTGAGCGTGAGCGACAGGGTTCGATCTGAAATCTCGAATCTTGCCTCGATATGACGTGTGCCCGGGAATCCGCCCTCGCCGTCGGGCGCCACAAGCGCAAGCGCGGCGTGGCGCCCGGAATGATCGACCAGTTCCCAGACTTTCTTGTGAAACGCGCCGCCGCCGCCATGAAGGGTGTGGGCATTGAGGAAGTTCTTCTCAAAGCGGCACTCGATGCCGTCAATCGTTGCGCGGGCACCCGCAATGCGATTTGCGACCGGGCCCATGATCGTTCCGCAATGAGCGAGCGGCCCCTCGTAGGCCGAGATGTCCGGGCTCCCGACGGTCAGGCTGTGTTGCAGGCCTTCGAGACGGACGTCCTGAAGCGCGCCGCCGAACGTGATGACACGTGCGGCGAGCGGGCCTTCCTGAAGGGTCACGCGATGGACCTCCCGGCCTGAAGCGGTCACGCCAAATCTCTCAACCATGATGACGACTTGTGTATCCTGTCAGACGAGACGGCAAGGCCGTCAATGACCTTGCCTCGCTGCAATTGGACTCGCCCGAACCGACGCGCGAGACACCCAGGCAACGGATCTTGGCGACGGCGCCAAGCAGCCATGGGACCTCGTCGCCTAGTTGGACTCGATCGGAGGCTGCTTGCCGGCCGGATTGCCGGCAAGGTCGCCCGCCTGGGCCATCAGCCAGTCGCACGCCGCCTGAGCCGCCGAGGCCGCCTTGAGAATCGCCCGGTGATCCGATTTCAGGATCTTTATCCACTCCTTCAGGTAGGCCGCGTTCTCCTCGAAGCGGGGCTCTATGCCGAGCAGTGCCCCTGCCATGGCCGAGCCAAGTTCGGCCACGAGTTCCTCGTGCGCGTATCGGGTGTCGCTGAACGCGTCGCTCAAGCGCCGGTCTAGCCGATGTGGAGCGCCGGTCGCGTGAATCGTCTCGTGCAAGAGCACACCAGCGTAGGTGGCGCCATCCTTGAAGAAGTCCTCGGGCGGCATATGGATGACGTCACGGGCAACATCATAAAATGCGCGAGGCGCCCCCGACGCCTCCAGCCCCACGTCAAGGCGCCGGAACCATGCCATCAAGGCGGGGTCAGCTCCTGTTCCGGAAATCGTCGGCCGATCGGCCGCCGCACGAAACTGCTCGTCCAGGCCATCAATCTGGTCCAGGTTGAAGACCCGATACGAGCGCAGATATCCGTATGTTATCGGTTCCTCGCCGGGGATTTCGCTTTCCCGCACCACGGTGCCGACCTTGATGACCCGTGTGCCGCGCTCGCCCTTGCGAACCTGCCCCCCGCGTGCCGCTGCCTGACGATACGTCATCCAGAATGGCGCCGAGTACCCCTCGGCAATTGCCTTGCGCCAGAGCACGACGACGTTGATCCCTCGGTAGGGCGTGCCGCAGGCCCGGAGCGGCAACAGGGCTGTGCCGCCGCCAGCCGCCGTCCAGGGAGTGCGCCAAGGCGGCGAGCCTCGCGTCAAGGCATCGACAATCGCGTCAGTCACCTCGCCGCAGATCGCGCGCGTCCTGCTTACCGTTACTGACGGCTGCCTCTCCTTGCGCCCGCCAGAAGTGGCCGTGACTTCCTCGACTTCAGCCTCCTTGGCCGTGCTGGAATCCCATGCATGCCGCCACACTGGTTCAACAACATCGTCACGTTCCTCCAACGGACCCCTGAAATTGAACCGAATCGAATGGCACTTGCGTGCAAGCGGATTCAACTGGGCACTGATCACGGACGTGCCGACCTTCATTGCCATTGGCTTGTTCCCCTTTCGAAATTGAGCAGGTCACGCTTCATGAGAGATCCATTGAGAAATCGCGGAAGGACCGTGCGAGCAGTGTCCAGGGCTCGGATGAAATGTCTTGAGCCTTGCCGTTCGGACGCCTTTCGGCGCTCGCCACTCCGGCGAGATCCGAACCGGAAGACCCGGCAGGGCAACCCGGTTCTCGCGCACGATGCGGCGCAACTTCGTGCGACACGGGCCGTTACAGGATTCAACTGGGTCACCATGTGTCCGCGGATCGCGCAATAGGCTGAATTGACGCGAAAACTTTTTGGCTGGCGAACTGACCGGGCGGTCTGCAGATCCATCAAGAACAAGACTCCAAATGTGCGGCTTGACATTTGCAGTATGGAACATAATATGAACAACTTCAAGCATCATTCTTGAACATATAATGAACATTATGGACGCGGAAGCGGATCGTCGTTCGTTTGCAAGGGAGGAATTTGACAATGGCCAATGATCCAAAGGCCTCAAACAGCGGCACCCGCCCGGCAGCGGTTTCGTCAGCGGAAGCAGGCTGGGCCGAGAGGGAGCGCAAGGCGGAAGAAGCGCGCCAAAGGGAACGTGCCGAACTGAGAGAGCGGCTCCGCGCCATAGGCGTGGAACGGGTCGAAGCGGGTTACGACGGCTACGGCGATTCGGGCAACGTGAACCATGTCGCCGTGTCTCCGGCAAAGGTCGAGGTCAAGGAGCTGGAAACCAGACTTGCCGACTTCATTTGGGCGACTGCCTACAACCTGAATCCCGGATTCGAAATCGACGACGGAGGCGAAGGCACGCTGACTTGGGACGTTGTCAAGGACCGGGTCGACGTCAAGCACGTCGCGTTCATCTACGAGAGCTTCGAGTCGGTCCACGAGGACGTCTGAGATGGCGCATCCCGATCACCATGCGAAAAGTTCCGCGCGCAAGTTCGGAGGCGTGCCTGCCGACTACCACGCGATTCATGACTGGTTCGATGCATCGAAAGCGCATGAAGCGCTTCCGGTCCATCGGGCCTTGCGGCATCACAGCCTCGGAATCTTCGAGGCGCAACGGACATTTGGCCGCGCGCTCGTCAATTCCGACGGCCGCGAAGTGCCCGTGCGCTTTGTCGCGGAACAGCATGTGCGTGAAGATTGCCGACGAATTCCCTCTGTATCGGATTGGTTGAGGGGCATCCCCGTTGCATCGTGGATGGTGAACGGTGTCATCCTTCCGGATTCGGAACCGGTAGCTTCCGACAAACAGGCGGATTGGCGCACGTCCGTAGCCGCCGGGCAAACGATCCTGGGATTCGAGGACTGGTTGGCTGATCGTGAAGCGCGTGAGCAAGCGGCATCGGCGTGAACTGGACTGACGCGATTCGCCACAGCCAAACGTGCACAGGTCCCTTGCCGAAGCGGATTATACGCTTAACTTGCCAAAACCGCTTGCCGCCCCCCGACTTTCTGCCACAATGCGTGCCAGCAAGGAGGCGAATCATGACGCGGAATGCATCCGGACGGTCGCATAGGGAAGGTATGACGGTCGCTCAGCTACGCAAGATGTTCCCCGACAACGACACGGCGGAGAAGTGGCTTGAGGAACAGCGGTGGCCGGACGGCAAACGGCATTGCCCCGACTGTGGCTCCGTCAACCATCTGGTCGTCAAGACCCGGAAGCCCATGCCTTACAGATGCAGGGACTGTCGCGCCTACTTCTCCGTCCGCAAGGGAACGGCAATGGACTCCAGCAAGATCGGGTTCCAGAACTGGGCAATCGCCTTCTGCATGATGACCACCGGCATCAAGGGCACGTCGAGCATGAAGCTCTATCGGGAACTGGGCATCCGTCAGGCGACCGCGTGGTTCCTCGTGCAGCGCCTCCGAGAGGGCTTCATGGGCGGCCTCGACAAGCCTTTCCCCGGCCCGGTTGAAGTGGACGAAACGGCGGTGGGCGGAAAACGCAAGAACATGTGCGGCAAGAAGCGGCTTGCCGGTCGCCGTTGCGCCGGGAAAGCCATCGCCGCAGGCGTGAAGGACATGGAGACCAAGAAAGGCGGCGCGGCAGTCGTGGACAGGACGAACGCGAAGGTGCTTCAGGGCTTCGTCAAGGACTGCGTCGAGGAAACGGCAACGGCCTGCAGGGGCATTGCCCACGAACATGACGGCATGCCCCGCAATGCGGGCGAGCATGTCCGGGGTGAAGTGCACACGAACGGCATGGAAGGATTCTGGAGCCTTTTCAACCGTGTGTATCATGGCGCCTTCCATCACCTTTCGCGCAATCAACTTGACCGCCGCGCTTCCGCCTCCACCGGGCGCAACAATGTCCGTGACGTGGGCACGCTTGACCAAATCGCGTTTTTTGCCCGTGGCATCGTTGGCAAGCGCATTCGCTTCAGGGAACTGGTGACATGAGTCCCGCCGAGAATCTGGCGGCGGCACTCAAGGGTCAGAAGTTTGGCACAGTCCTTGCCGATCCGCCGTGGCGTTTCGCAAACCGAACCGGCAAGGTTGCGCCGGAGCATCGTCGGCTTGGACGGTATGAAACCCTTGGTTTCGACGAGATTGCCGCATTGCCCGTCGCCGACCTTTCGCATGAACGGGCGCACTGCTATCTGTGGGTTCCGAACGCTCTGTTGCCTTGGGGCTTGCAGGTGCTGACTGCGTGGGGCTTCGAATACAAGACCAATTTGGTTTGGCACAAGATCAGGAAGGACGGTGGTCCTGACGGACGTGGCGTCGGTTTCTACTTTCGGAACGTGACCGAATTGGTCCTGTTCGGTGTTCGAGGAAAGAAGGCCAGAACGCTTGATCCCGGACGAAGCCAAGTCAACTTCATGGCAACCCGCAAGCGCGAGCATTCCCGCAAGCCTGATGAACAATATGAGATCATCGAGAATTGCAGCTGGGGGCCTTACCTGGAACTTTTTGGACGTGGCCAGCGCGAGGACTGGACGGTTTGGGGCGATCAGGCCGAGCCGGACTATCGACCGAACTGGCCAACCTACGCGCACAATTCTGCATCGATGATCGCGTGAGACTGTCAGTTCTCACCGAATTGGGATTTGACGTTCAAGCCCGGAACCATGTTGAAGCCGTTTTGGTCGAAGACTTCCCGGAACCCCTGAACGAGTTGTGCAAAGTGCTGGCCGACCTCAGGGTCGCGGACGTCGAACTGGTCCGTGGCGGTGGCGGAGAATCGCGCCCGACGCAACGTCTGCGCCGGGCTTTCAACGAACTCGGATGGCACAAGCGCAATGTCGAGATCAACAAGATTGTCGATGGCGAACATCGTGCCGGAACGACGCACGAGATTGACCATGTCAGGCAGACCGACAAGGGATCGGTCGCACTCGAAATCGAATGGAACAACAAGGATCCGTTCTTTGACCGGGATTTGGAGAACTTCCAGCGGTTGCACGCAGAAGGTGCGATCAGCGTGGGCATCGTCGTAACGCGCGGGAAGTCACTGCAAGATCAGATGGTGGAGATCGTCCACGCGTGCGCCGTGAACAACGGCGTTTCCAGTTATGCAGATTTGGAGAAGTTCGGTGTCATTCCAACTGCACGTCAAAGGCAGATGGTCGAAGATGCGGGCGGAGAATTCGCGGAAGATTGGGCAAGGAAGTTTGTCTCGGACAAGTTTGGGGCCGCGACCACGCATTGGGACAAGCTGAAGAGCCGCATCGAGCGTGGCGTTGGGAATCCATGCCCTTTGCTCTTGATCGGGATTCCTTCAACGGCAGTCACCAAGGGCGTCATCGAATGAAGAGGAAAGGACCTGCGTCGGAACATAAGCCGAGGGGACGCCTGCCCGCCCGCGTCATCAAGCTGGACGCCACACCGGAACAGGCTGCGCGGGCTTTCTTCTCCAACGTGAAGCCTGCCGACCCGTCGCGGCGAAAGTTCAACCTGAAACGCAAGCCGGCTTGACGATTTCGCGCCGCTGGCAAGTTAAGCGGATAACGTCTTTTCCGAACTCGGCACGATATGGCCCGAGGCATTGCCTCGTACGTCAGAATCGGCATCCAGGACTTCGACGTCAATGCCCCCCGTGAATCGTAAAGCCAGGCCCAGAAGCGACTCGCCGGTAAGGCAGACGCGGCGTGCAGCGGTCTGCACCCGAGCAGTTCCGAGAAGCTTGCCGGCCATCGGCAGTCCCCTTGGCCTTCATGGCGGGACGCAATGTGCCATTGCGTTTCAATGCAACACCAAACGTTGCACGGTGGGCGTAACGAGGATCCCTGATGCCAGCGCCGAATGACTCAGTCGAGAGGAACGCCAATGCGCCTCCGACAAGACGACCTTCTGCGGTGCACAACGGTTTGCCATGATTCCGAGAACGAAGTAAGAGAACATCCGAAACGGAAAGTTCCCCTTGCACCGTCGATCCGAACAGGGATTCCGGCTTCATCTTGCCTTGCAAGGAACAACGCGAACGAAAGGCGGCAACGTGGAGGCGCTTGGCCTTACATTCGAGATAATCGTCGTCCTGGCAATTCTGGCAATCACCGTCGGACTCTTCGTCTCGGAAGTCGTGCGCGTCGATGTCGCCGCGTTCTCCATCATGGTGCTTCTGGGGCTTCTCACAATGGTGCCCGGCCTCGAAGGGCTCGCCGACCTCCGCCAGCTCTTCAGCGGGTTCGGCTCCAACGCGGTCATCTCCATCATCGCGGTCATGATCATTGGCGCAGGTCTTGACCGAACCGGCGCAATGTCAACGGTGGCCGCATGGATCACGAGAGTCGGCGGCAAGACGGAGTCCCGGATCATCTTGCTGATTTCCGCCACGGTGGGCGTAATTTCCAGCTTCATGCAAAACGTCGGCGCCGCGGCTCTCTTCCTGCCGGTGGTCAACCGGGTTTCCACGAGGACGGGCTTGCCGATGGCCCGGCTTTTGATGC
>VXPN01000309.1 GCA_009839535.1 Boseongicola sp. SB0662_bin_57
GCGACAAACTGGCCGAAAACTGGATCTTCATCGACATGCTGCATTTCCTGAAGGACCAGGGTGTCGATGTTCTGGCCAATCTTCAGAAAGTCACGTGACTTGACCGATTGCGCGCATACGCGCTTCAGGCAATCTGATCATCCCACAGTGGCCCTGAAACGGAGTCGCGTGCCAGCCGGTTTCGAAGATTCGTCGGCGAACCATTCGCAAGGCTGCGCCGTGCGCATGCCGGATGACTTCGGGTCGGCGCAGAGCCTTGCCGGCCTTGATCCCGACCTTGGCAATGTCATCGACTGCATTGCCGATTGCCATGCGCCATGCGGCCTGGTCCATTGCGGCACTGGATTGCAGACAGGCAGCCAGGAGATCATCGCCAATGCACGCATCACACGACCGGTGCCTTTCCTGACGTCATTCCGGACACGGGAGAGGCGATCGGGGCAGGCGATGAAGAGGTCGGCTTTCATGCTTCGCGCTGGATGCGCACCATCGGAACAGCCACGTGCCAAGACCGTTACGGCCTGCCGACAGATGCCAGGATCAGCATTCTGGTGATTGCCAACGATTGGGAATTATGCCGTTGATTGAAACGCGATGCGTGTCAGCCTGCGGCTAATTTCACGGGCAGCAGAGATTGCCAACGCAAACGCCTCGCCGTGCAAATGCGCCGAAATGTTGCGTGCAACATTTGGAGCGGAAAATGCCGCACTCAGGCAAGCCCTTCAATTCTTGTGCCAAGCTCCAAGGCTTCGGAAAGGGGCCTGCGCCAGCCGCACCGTGGCCGCTACGGCAGCACGAGAAGCCAGAGCCAGACGGTGAAGACCGACAGGGCCGTCCCGAACAGGACCGAAGAAGCGGCAGCGCGTTTTGCCGTACCGTACATGTTCGCGAAAATGTACGTGTTTGCCCCCGGCGCCATCGTGGCGGTCAGCACGACGGAACGAAACGCGTCCCGGTCAATCGCCATCGCGGATGCGGTGCTCCAGGAGATCACCGGATGGACAAGCAGGGACACGATGCAGATCAGGACGATGGCCTTCAGGTCGCCTTCCGGCTTGTAGCGCACCAGGACCCCGCCAAGTCCGAACAAGGCTGCAGGCAGTGCAGCGCCGGACAGGAGATTGATGGCGTCTGACAGAACGCCTGGAACATCGATTCCGAACATGTTGACCAGGAGGCCCAGGACAATGCCGACGATGAGCGCGTTGTTGAACATCGCCTTGCCGACATGAAGGGAGGTAGCCATCGGCGACATTCCTGCACCGCGGACGATTTCCATCGCGGTGACGCCGACGAAGTAGCAGAATGGAGCGTGAAGGGCGACGATTGCGTAGTTGCCGACAAGTGCGTCGGGCCCATAGGCGAGTTCGGTGATGGGCAGGCCAAGCAGGACCGAGTTCGAGAACATGCAACAGAAACCGATCGCGACTGCATCTGGCCAAGGGCGTCCAATGAGCAGGCGGCCAAGAACAAGCCCGAGGAGGAATCCTGACGCTGCGCCCGTGTAGAAGCTGAGGAGCAGGGGGATGTCGAAGCCCTTGTCGAGATCAATCGAGGACAACGCGTTGAACAGAAGGCACGGGATCGCGAAGTTCTGCGTGAACTTCATCAGGGCGTCGACCCCGTCGTCACTGAAGAAGCCTTTCCAGACCGCAAAATACCCGGCCCCTATGACCAGGAAGACGGGTACCACAACGTCCAGAAGTGCCTGCATGGCTCAGACGGAAACGGTGATGCGCATGCCGTCATAGGCCGGCTCGACGTTGTCCGGTGTCTCGGCAGTCAGCGTGTCATAGTCGAGGTCAATGTGCATGTTGGTGAGTATGGCGCGCTTGGGCGCCGCGCGTTCGATCCAGCCAAGCGTGCGTTCGAGATGTGCGTGGGTCGGGTGCGGGTCACGGCGGAGGGCATCGACAACCCAGATGTCCAGACCTTCGAGATTTGCCCAGGCGTCGTCCTTGATCTCGGCCACGTCAGGAAGGTAGGCAAGATCGCCAATCCTGAATCCAAGCGCGTCGATCGAGCCGTGGCTCACGCTGATCGGCTGGAACGTGATTCTGCCGCCTTCTCCATCGACTGTCACGTCGCCCTTGATCGTGTGCATCTCGAGAATTGGCGGGTATGGCGAACCTTCAGGTTGCGTGAATGCGTAGCCGAAGCCCGAATACAACCGTTCCTGCGTCGGGCCGTCTGCCCATACGGGCATTCGCGAGCGCCGGGCGTAGACGATGGGCCGCAAGTCATCGATTCCGTGCACGTGATCGGCATGGCCATGTGTATAGATCACCGCATTGAGATCGCCGACGTTGGCGTCCAGCAATTGCTGGCGCAGGTCGGGAGACGTGTCGATCAGCACTGTTGTCCTGGCATCGTCTTCAACCCGCTCGACCAGGAGCGAGCACCGCCGACGCCGGTTTCTGGGGTTCGCGGGATCGCAGTCGCCCCAACGCCCCCCGATCCGGGGCACGCCGCCTGACGAGCCGCACCCGAGAATGGTGAAGGTCAACTCCGCCATGCGGCAGCCTTAGCAAAGAGTCGCTCGAAATTCTCTTCCGTTCGATCTGCAAACTCCTTGTAGTCCATTCCGAAGACCTCGGCACCGACCCGCGCCGTGTCGGCAACGAAGGCCGGTTCGTTCCTCTTGCCTCGATTCGGCGGCGGGGCAAGGTAAGGCGCATCGGTTTCCAGCAGGATCCTGTCAATCGGCGCCGCAGCAAAAACCTGGCGGAGAGCGGCACTTCCGGGGAAGGCGGCAATGCCGGACATCGAAAGATAGAATCCGAGCTCGAGAGCTCTCTCGGCAAGCGACGGTCCGGAGGAAAAGCAGTGCATCACGCAGGAAAACGCGCCGGCCCGATGTTCCTCGGTCAGGATCCGCGCCATGTCCTCGTCTGCGTCGCGGGCATGAATCACGAGCGGCAGACCGGTTCGGCGCGCTGCCTCGACGTGAATGCGGAGGCTCTCCTGTTGCACGGCGATGCTGTCCCGCGTGTAGTGGTAGTCGAGGCCGGATTCGCCGATTCCGACGAATTTCGGATGGGCGGACAAGGAGACCAGTGTCTCGGCATCCACCATGGGCTCCCTTGCCGCTGACATCGGATGCGTGCCGACGGCATAGAATACAGGCGGATGAGTCTCGGCGATGGCGCGTATCGCAGGTTCGGCGGCAAGCCGCGTGCAGATCGTCACCATGCGATGAACGCCTCGGTCGGCAGCGCGAGCGACGACGTTGCCAAGCTCGCCATCGAACTCGGGAAAATCAAGATGGCAATGGCTGTCCGTGATCCGGGCCGGAAGTGACATTGGTTCCGTATGGGTAGGTTCTGGTAGGGCGTCAAGCCGGGCGAGCCGTCGTCGGTTCTGGATTCCTTCTTGGTCGCGGCGTCAGTGCGCGGCAGTCGCTTCAATCCGGAGGAACGCGTCCGTGAGCAGGCTTGCCGGGTCGATGTTGACTTCCCGGCCGTGCGTCAATCTGGTCGACAGTTCCTGCTGCAGTTCTGCCCATGCATGGGCGCGACCGGTGTTTGCGCCAAGCCGCTCAAGCGTCTGGAGCTCGCCCGGCGTCACCTCGGAATCGGGAGGCGATCCTGCGGCAGTTCGCGCAAGGCGGGCCAGCGCCCGGTCCAGCAACCTCACGGCCAGATCGAATCGCCGCTCGGCTCCGCGTGCCGACGCCTCTTCAGCGAACTTCAGAAGCTTGGCCCGGTCCATGGATGGTGCTGTGGCGATCACGTCCATGACCTTCCTGTAAAGTTCAAGGCCTCCTTCGTTCATCAGTCGGACGGCTTCGCCGACCGAGCCGTGCGCAAGGGCATGAAGTCCGTCGGCGCTTTCTGCTGCGATGCCGGCCTCGCAAAGGGCCAGATCCATGTCGGATTCGTCCAGTTCCCGCAGCCTCAGGATCCGGCAACGCGACCGGATCGTGGGAAGAAGTCGCGCCGGCTGATGGCTGACCAGGAGGAGAACGGTGTTTCTCGGCGGCTCTTCCAGCAGCTTGAGCAGAGCGTTGGCAGCGGAAACATTCATGTCGTCTGCCGCATCCACGACGACGACCCGGCATCCGCCTTCGGTGGCAGTCAGGCCAAGGAACCTGTTGAGCCTCCGGATCTCGTCGACCGTGATCCAGGTCTTCAAGCGCTTGCGGTCAGGGTCCCATGCACGCCGAATCAGGAGGCAGCCAGGATCGGACAATGCGGCGACGCGGCGGGCAACAGGATGATCTGCGGACATGTCCAGGCCCATTGGAGGGGAACCGTTCTTCCCGGCTTCGCCGCTCGTTCGTGCCAGCAGAATCCGCGCCATTGCCCAGGCCAAGGTCGCCTTTCCCACGCCGCGCGGTCCGGTCAGGAGCCAGGCATGATGCATTCTGTCATTGCCAAGCGACGCAAGGACTTCAGCCACGGCATCCTTGTGACCGAAGAGCCGCAGGGTTTCGCGCGGATGCGGCGCGCCTTCGGCGCGGTCGGCTTCGGGCGGGCTTTCGTCATTCACTGGTTCCGCTCCGCAATCCGGAAGATGTCACGCGCGACGGCATCGACGTCGCGATTGCCGTCGATCAGCCGGCATCGGTCGGGATTGTCGCTTGCGAGCGCACGAAAGCCCTTGCGCACGCGATCCTGAAAGTCATGTCCCATTTCCTCGAACCTGTGTTCGCCGGAATCGCGGTCCAGGCCACGCTTGAGAGCTTCGGCCGGGTCCATGTCGATAATGAACGTCAGGTCAGGATCCGTGCCTATCACGGCGTCGTGCAACTGGTCCACGAGCGCACGCAGTTCCGGTCGGGCCGCACCCTGATATACGCGCGTCGAGTCCACATACCGGTCCGAGATCACGGTGGCGTCCCTTTCGAGCGCCGGGCGAATGATCTTCTCCATATGGTCGCGTCTCGCGGCCGTGAAGAGCAGGATTTCGGTTTCGGCAGACCAGCGCTCGGGAGGGCCTTCGACCAGAAGCTGACGGATTTCCTCCGCTCCGGGCGAACCGCCCGGCTCACGTGTCAGGACGACGTCGAGACCCTTTGCGGCGAGGACTTCGGTGAGAAGCCGGGCTTGCGTGGACTTTCCGCACCCGTCCATGCCCTCAAACGTGATAAGGTGCCCCATGTTCATTCCATGAGGCTTCGCACCTGCCCAATGGCCATGTCAAACAGAAGAGTGGACGCAGCGCGTACGCGAGGCACAAAGCCGCCTCGAGTGGATTCGCGGTCGGAGACAAGCGGGAACCGTCTGTCCGGAATGCCCGGGATTGAGACAACGAGTTCTGCCACCGGCGCGCCCTCGGCGATCGGGGCGTCAAGCGGCGAGAGGTGCTCGATGCGCGTTGTGACGCTGTCCTGCCCAACGGTCGGGAATGGCATGCGGAGGTCGTCGCCTGCAACCGCATTGATGCTGGACTGGCTTCCCATCCAGACTGGAATCTCGGCAATGACGTCACCTTTGGAAGCGACTTCCTTGATGGTGAACTGGCGAAGTCCCCAAACTATCATCGCCTCGGCTTCGCGGCGACGCGCTGCTGCGCTTTCCAGGCCGGTGAAGGCAAAGATCAGGCGTCGCTCGTCGTGGACGGCGGATCCCACGAGGCTGTATCCGGTTTCTTCGGTGTGTCCGGTCTTTAGCCCGTCCGCTCCGAGACCAGTTCCCAGCACCGGATTGCGATTGAACCTGTTGGCTGGCGAGCGGCCGTCATAGTCGTATTCCTCCATGGCAAAATACCCGTAATGCTCGGGAAATTCCGTGATCAGCAGGGCTGCCAGCCTGACCAGGTCGCGGAGGCTCATCCGATGTCGTGGATGCGGCCAGCCGCTGGCATTGGCGAACGTCGAGTCCTGAAGCCCGATTTCGCGTCCCCGCAGGGTCATCCGCTGGGCAAATGCCTCTTCCGTTCCGGCCAGCCCTTCAGCCACGACCACGCACGCGTCGTTGCCGGACTGGACGACGATCCCCTTGATCAGCTCTTCGGTGGTGGGTCGGTCGGTTTCGTCAAGAAACATGGTCGAGCCGCCCATGTTGCGGGCCTTGGTCGAGACGGTGAAGGTCGTGTCCAGGTCGATGTGGCCTTCCTTCAGTGCCTCGAAGACCATGTAGAGCGTCATCAGCTTTGACATCGACGCCGGCGGCTTCGGTGTGTCCGCGTCCCTTTCGAAGAGCACCGTGTCGGTCTCGAAGTCATAGATGAGCGCGGCTCTTGCGGGGGTCTCGAATGTCGGCTGTGCAGAAATTGGCGCCGCGACAAAGGCGGACATGGCCAGGACGAATGAAAGGGCTGCGACCTTCCGAAACAAGGTGTGAATCTCGGTTGCCCTTGAATTGGCGCGGCGATTGCGCGGTCTGGTGTCTTCGATCTGGCCCAAGGCGAATCCGGAGTCCCGATCATTGGCGTTTCGCGCGCGCACGATACGAGTGCTGCAAATGTTGACCTTGGATGCGCTTTCGGCATGCGTCTGCCGGAAGACGAGAAGTCCTGCGCAATCTGGGCCGGCAGTCCCGCATGGAAGGCTGGTTGAAGAACTGGCTGGCGTCCGCGTCATGCATGTCGTCCTTGGCTCTTGCGGCTCACTCAGCCAGAAGTTTCCAAGGCTGACTCTTGCCTGCATTGGCTGAAATGCTTAGCTCTTGCGCTGCCGCAAGAAAAGGGGCTTTCCAAGGCTCCGGGCAGAATTGCGCCAAGGGCTTTCAGAATCGCGTGACGACCGGTACCAAGCCCCGGCCGGAGGAGTGGCAGAGTGGTCGAATGCACCGGTCTTGAAAACCGGCGTGCGTGAAAGCGTACCGTGGGTTCGAATCCCACCTCCTCCGCCAGACACCGTTGTTTTTGCGGCATTTTTCAGTCATGAAACGGGCTGCTGCATGTTTCGTTGCATGTCTGTACGGGGCCTGCGGAGACACGCACCATGTCCGGGACACGCATGATGGCGGCGAAGAACCGCATGCAGAAGTCGCATAGAGCTTGAACGCCGTTCACACTGGAAGTTTCATCGCCTTTGCCAATTCAGGTTGCAGTGGGACCCCCTCGGCCGCTCACCTGCCCGTCGCAGAATTTGCCCTTGTGAACACACCTCAACAGGGCAGCTCGAAAGGCCGGACAGATGTGCCCCTATGGGGCCGCTCCGTTGATGGCACCGTGATGACAATGCGTTGCGCGCCGAAGACGCCCTCGTCCGGGGATGCCTTTGACAGAGCCCACGTCATTTGGCGGACAACAAAAAATGGTCCCAATTTTCTTAGAGCTTGAATCCCCCGTTCCACTCTGAAGTGCAACACCTGATGTAGTGTTGCGAGGCGTCGGA
>VXPN01000278.1 GCA_009839535.1 Boseongicola sp. SB0662_bin_57
ACTTGCCCGTCAACTACTTCACTGGTGACGATCCGGATGCCGAACCGATGAACCGTTGGAGAAGCCATGCGCATCTCCTGTTCGGCAACTGGGTTTCGGAAATCTACCTCACGACACCTTTCGACATGAATCGCATCGGCGAAGAATCGACCGATCTCCGCAATTGATCAAGGACGGGTTTCGCGCCAGCGAGAGACATCCGGTCAGAAATCTCAGCCTTCCGTAACATTGTCCGCAAGGCCCAATCACCGATGCCGGCAGTCGTCGCGGGCTTCCATGGATTGCGCCTGCGCCGCTCCGTGCCTAGATACTGGACAAAATTAAGGCGCTTAACATGATCCGTTCTTGCGAAGGAACCACATCGGCTTTCCGAAATGCCGTCGGACAAGATGGTGCGTGTCTCGACGCCACCGGCAGAGGACCCGGCATCGGTTGGATCGGACCCGACCATGCGTCACGAAACGTGATCGCGCGGACGCTCTCGAAGTTCTCAGCCCGCCGGAATGGCTAAGCGCGGCTATCATCACGGCGACCTCCGCCGAGCGCTCGTCGACGCGGCGCTGAAACTGATCGAGGAGAAGGGACCGACGGGCTTCACGCTTTCGGAAGCGGCAAAACTGGCCGGCGTGACGCCTGCTGCCGTCTACCGTCACTTCGAAGGTCGCGATGACCTGATTGCCGAGATTGCCCGACAGGGATTCGAGATCTTCGCCGACCTCATGGAATATGCATACGAAACCGGACAGCCCTCGTCCCTTGCGTCGTTCGAGGCGACAGGTCACGCATATCTCGCCTTTGCCCGACGGCATCCTGGACATTACGTTGCCATGTTCGAGAGCGGGATCTCGATCAACCGAACGCCAGAGCTCGCGCAGGTTGCACAACGTGCCTTCGACGTTCTGGAGAAAGCCGCCGCCGAACTGTCAAAGAACATCCCTTCCGACAAGCGCCCGCCACCGCAAATGTTCTCCGCACATGTCTGGGCGCTTAGCCATGGCGTCGTCGAGCTCTTTGCGCGCGGCGCACCCGGCACCAAGTCGCCCTTCCCGCCAGAAGACCTGCTCGAAGCCGGCATAGGGATCTACCTGCGCGGGCTCGGGCTGATCGACCGGGACGAGTGACGGTGCAGGCTAACGGGCTCGTCCTGCCGACAATCCTCGCAATCTGGCGAGGACAGGGCGCGAAGGCAACCGGTAGCCGCGGATCGCCGGGATCGTGCTCCGGCTTGCAGCGGCGCCGGCAGGCGGACTGGCAAAGGATGCCGTCGCTGCCTATCTACATGACATGGACTTCGAACAGTTTCCCCGCCTCGCCTATCTGCTGCTCCTGCTGACCGCCGTCGGCGGGTGGTTCATTGCGGAGAACAGGACGTCCCTTGGCAAGTCGTTGCGCATGTTCCTGGCGTGGGGGCTGATCTTCCTTGGCGTCGTGGCCGTGTACGGGCTCTGGGGTGACATTCGCCGCGACATCGTTCCGCGCCAGTCAGTGCTTTCGGACGGATCGTCGATTCACGTGCCTCGCGGACGCGGCGGACATTTTTTCCTCAAGGTCGACGTGAACGGCACGCCAGTCGACTTCATCGTCGACACGGGTGCCACGGAAGTGGTGCTGTCGCTTGACGACGCGCGCCGCGCAGGATTTGACCCGGACAACCTGGCGTTTCTGGGCACGGCTCGCACGGCAAACGGACCGGTCAAGACCGCCTTTGCCACGGCAGATGTCATGTCGCTGGGGCCGGTTCGCTTCGATCGGGTGCGCGTGGCCGTGAACAGCGGAGACATGGACGACTCGCTTCTCGGAATGAGCTTTCTGTCGAGATTCGAGCGGCTCGAGATATCCGACGAAGGCTTGATCCTGACGCCTTGAGCGGCATGTTCCCCGAGAGGGGCATTCGCTGCATGCCACTATTTCGGCTTCGGATTGCTTTCCGCCTTCTTGGTCCAGCGCCCCTGATCCTCAGTCCAGTATTGCGCCTCCGCACCTGCCTCGGTCAGTGTCCGCCACTGCTCGCGTGCATGCTCGACGGCCTCGGCATCTGCACCGTTGAACAGGATGCAGACCCTGTCTTTCGCCTCGACCTCCCCGATGCTGACATCCGCCCCATCCACGCTGATCAGGCAAGCCGGATCGTTGCCTGGCTCTCCCGTCGTCAGGAGCACGGGCTGCTCGCTGTCATGCGAACCGCCGGCAATGCCATGGGGCAGGAACCCGTCGCCCAGCCAGAGCTGCCGGTCCAGGCGCTCAAGAAGAGATTCCTCGCGCGCACGAACGGCAACCCGCCAACCCGCCTCAAGCGACTTGCCGATCAGAACCGGCAGCGTCGCCTCAAGTGGACGCTTGGTCAGGTGATAGAAGTAGGCCGCCCCCATCAGCAGGCACCACGGCATTCCAACCGGCCAGATGCCAAGGCGATTCGCCCTGACCGGAACTGAGCGCAACCAATGGCGGCTTCGGCGGCTGCGGAACGACCGTCCATGGCGAATTCGAATCTCCTTCGGGTCCGCTCCAACCTACAGGATTTCAAGCGCAGGTGGAATCCTCGATTTTGAGCGGCAGTCCATCATGGCTGATCCGGTGCGTGTCGCGCTTGCTCCGGATCCGGGTCAGGCAGGTCAGTTGCACGCACCTTCGGTTGAAGGGATGTTTGGGATCGCTCCAACGACGGCGGAAAGGTACGCAGTGCCGTCAAAGAGCGGGAATCCTGTGGCCGCCCAGGGTTTCCGTGCGTCCGGTTTCCCCGGCAAAGCGCCGCGAATCGCACATCCGCGCGTCCCCGCGCACGCCCGCCGCGCGTCTGCATCGATCCTTGAAACGCGGGGAGGCTCCCGTCTTCACCATGCCCTTCGCTGCGCGTGGGCCGGACAAACGTCCGGTCGGCGTGACGCGGCCAATGCTCGATCAGGAAGGACTTCCTGACCTGAACCAGGACCGCTGAGGCAGGAGCCAGAGAGATGCCTGCGACAATCCTGGAGAGGCAGGCTGCGGCCCGTCCGGCAACATGTCGGGCGCTTCGGCCATCATTTGGGATCGAGCGGGTGCTGGCCTGGATCGACCCCGAAGCCCCAAGACTTGCTCAAGTGTCGCAGGCGGACGGAGACCTGCCTCACCTGCGGGGCAGCTGCCCGGCGGCTGCAATTTCGCCAAGGTCGCGTTGGCGAGATCTTGCGGAACCGGAACGCGCCAATCATGTTTTACCTGCAAGGCCTTTGGTCTAGACTCCGACAGGATCGCGATGGACCTCATGCTCCGACGATTTGACAGATACCTGCTTGCCCAGTTGCTGATGCTCTTCGGCTTCTTCGCACTTGTGCTCGTGCTGATCTACTGGATCAACCGGGCGGTCGTGCTCTTCGACCAGCTCATCGCGAACGGCGAGTCAGCCGTGGTCTTCCTGGAATTCACGGCACTTTCGCTTCCCAACGTGGTTCGGCTCGTCCTGCCCGTCGCGGCCTTTGCGGCCTCGCTCTACGTGACGAACAGGCTGATGTCGGAAAGCGAACTCGTGGTTGTCCAGGCAACCGGTCTCTCGCCCGCACGACTGATCCGACCGGTCCTGATCTTCGGATGCATCGTGTTTGTCATGTCGTCAGTGCTCGCCCACGTCCTGGTGCCTGCAAGCCAGGCCCGCCTCAGCGAACGGAGCGCCGAGATTGCCGAGAACATGACCGCCCGGCTTCTGCGCGAGGGACAGTTCCTGCACCCTGCCGCCGGGATCACCTTCTATATCCGCGAAATCTCCAGTATCGGAGCGCTTCAGGACGTCTTCCTGTCCGACGCGCGCAACCCTGAACGCCCGGTCGCCTATTCGGCCCGCGAGGCCCTGCTGATCCGCGGCGAGCAAGCGCCCAGCCTTGTCATGATCGACGGCATGGCGCAAAGCTATGGCATCGGCAGCAAGCGGCTGTCAGTCACCCGCTTCGACGACTTCACCCTTGACCTCTCCGATCTGGTTGAAAGCGGCGCCCTGACACAACGCAGGCCCCGAGAACTTCCCACATCCGCGCTGCTTGACGCCGGCGACGACGTCCAGGCCCTGACGGGCGCGACCCATTCGACCCTTGTCGCAGAGGCGCATGAGCGATTCAGCGACGCATTGAACGGGCTGGTCGCACCGCTCTTTGCCTTCGCCGCGCTGATGGTGGGCGGGTTTTCCCGATTTGGTGTCTGGCGGCAAAGCATCGGGACAGTCATCGGATTGATCCTGATTCAGCTGGTCACGCAAATTGGCCAGGGAACCGTGCGAACCGACGCGGCCAACTGGCCGCTTGCCTACACGGGTCCCCTTGTGGGGCTGCTCGCGGCATTCGGGTTTCTCTACATCGCGGCGCGGCCAGGAATTCTGGCTCGCGCGAAGCAGGCCGCACCATGACGCTTCACCTCTATTTCGCGCGCAAGTTCTTGAAGAACTTCCTTTATGTCTTCTTCATCCTCTTTGCGATTCTGACACTTACCGCCCTCATCGAACAGATCCGGCGGTTCGGTGGCTTCGACGATGCCGGCTTTGGCGCGCTGCTTGTTCTCGCGTTCCTGAGCGTGCCCGAAGACCTCTACAAAGTTCTTCCGCTCATCATGATCCTGGCGACGGTCAGCATGGTTCTCGGGCTTGCCCGGTCTTCGGAACTCGTGGTCACCCGCGCCGCCGGGCGTCCGGCGCTCGAGAGCCTGATAGCGCCGGTCCTGCTGGCTTTCCTTATCGGCGTCTTCGCCGTCGCTGCCATGAACCCGATCGTGGCTGCGACTCAACGACAGCACGAAGCCCAAGTGGCCCGTCTTTCCGGTGCGTCGTCGACTCTCTCGGTCACGGCGGACGGGTTCTGGCTTCGCCAGGGTTCGCGCGAAGGACAAACGGTCATTCGCGCGAGCAGCTCGAACCTCGACGGCACAAGCCTCTTCGACGTCACGTTCCTCGGCTACGCGCCCGACAGCAAACCGACATATCGCATCGAAGCAGAGCGCGCCCTGCTCGTCCCCGGCGCGTGGCGGATTTCCGGTGCGAAGGAATGGCGATTCGATACCGGTGCGCCCATCCCGGAAGTCGAAAGCGTCGAGATGCAGGAGATGGTCCTCGCATCCAACTTGACGCGTGACCAGATTCTCGACAGCTTCGGCACGCCAAGCGCCATTCCGATCTGGGAATTGCCCGCCTTCATCGCCCGGCTGGACGCGGCCGGCTTCTCGGCACGAAATCACCGAACGTTCTTCCATATGGAACTTGCGTTGCCGCTGCTCCTGACCGCAATGGTGCTCGTCGGCGCCGGCTTCACGATGCGCCACACGCGAATGGGGCGCACGGGGCTAATGGTCATGACGGCTCTCGGTCTCGGGTTTCTCTTCTATTTCATCAGGAACTTTGTCGCGGTCCTTGGAGAAAACGGCCAGATCCCGATCATCATGGCCGCATGGCTTCCACCCATCGCGATACTGCTGCTGCCGCTTGCACTGCTCCTGCACCTGGAGGATGGATGACAAGGCGTCTCTCAGCATGCCTTGCCGCACTTTTCCTGTGTCTCTGCACGGGCGACCTGCGGGCGCAGGAATTCGCCTCACTCGTTGCAGACTCGATTTCTGTCGATCCGTCCGGGCGCCTGACCGCCTCGGGCAATGTCGAAATTCTCGTCCAGGGCACGCGCCTCACGGCAGCTTCCGTCACCTACCAGAGCGACGGCGATCAGTTGGTTCTTTCCGGCCCAATCCATGTCACGGACGAAGACGGCACGGTCTTCCTTGCCGATCACGCCGATCTGGACCGGCGCCTGCGCGACGGGGTGCTGGTATCCGCGAGGATGGTGCTGGAGCGGCACTTTCAGATCGCTGCGGACCGCATTGCGCGCACAGGCAATCGCTACACGCGGCTCGACAGGGTTGTCGCCTCGTCCTGCGAGGTTTGCGCGGCCAACCCCGTGCCGCTCTGGGAGATCCGTTCCTCAAGCGTCGTGCACGATGATGTCGAACACCAGCTCTACTTCACGAATGCCCGGCTCCGCTTCTCGGGCGTGCCGATCCTTTACGTGCCACGGCTCCGTCTTCCCGACCCCAGCCTTGACCGTGCCGACGGCTTCCTCATTCCGCAGCTCAAGGCCACGTCTGATCTCGGAACCGGCGTCAAGCTTCCTTACTTCCTTGCATTCGGGAACTACCGCGACATTACCGTTACGCCCTATCTCTCCAGCTCGACAACGACCGTCGAGTTTCGATATCGTCAAGAACTGGAACGCGGGCGCATCGAGGCAACTGGCGCAGTCTCCAGCGACGACATAGCCGGGTCACGCAACTATCTCCTGGGCAACGCCAGCCATCTCCTGCCGCGCGGCTTCCTGTTCGAGGCGCAAGCGGAGTTCGCATCAGACCCGGGATACCTCTTCACTTACGACTATGCCGACCGGGACAGGCTGACCAATCAGCTGTCGGTCACGCGAGTGCGGAACAAGGATGTCTTTCGATCAGAAGTCACCGAGTACCGCACGCTCCGGGATGCCGAAATCGAAAACCGCGACACGCTGCCAGCCCGCTTCCTCGACATCTACTACGAACGTGAATTGCCGAAGCTTTCCTTTGGTGGACGCACGTTTGCCAGCGTTTCCTCCAGTTCGCTCATCCGACCGTCGTCGGAAAGCACGGACGCGGGCGACGGACGGGACGTCAACCGCATCGGTGCGTCCGTCGATTGGTCACGTACACGGACATTTTCGTTCGGACTCGTCGCGAAGGCCGAACTCGGATTGCGCGGAGACGCCTACACGGTCGCGCAGGACAGACGACTCGAAAGCAATCTCTCGCGCCTGACGTCCCGGACCGCACTCGAGCTGCGGTTCCCGATGGGCCGCAGGAAATCCGGTGGGCGCCGCGAGTTTCTCGAACCGATCTTGAGAATCGACGCTTCCACCACGAACGGGGATGTCGTGCCCAACGAGGACAGCAGAGTGGTTGAAATCGATGAAGCCAACCTCTTTGCCCCCACCCGATATCCCGGGGTCGACAGAAGAGACGACGGCTTCCGCGCAGCAGTCGGCGGCGCCTGGAGCCGCGAGAGCCTTGGACAGTGGGACATTGACCTTGCTCTGGGTCGCGTCTTCAACGTTTCCGGCGGCAAGGGCTCTGACGGTTCCGCAGACGAATCCGAATGGCTGGTTTCGGGCCGGCTTGGCCTCGGTCGCGACCTTTCCGTCTATTCGCGATCGCTTGTGGACGGCGGGCTGGACATCACGTTGTCCGAAACGCGCCTTGACTGGTCTGCAAGCCGCCACACGCTTTCATCCAGCTA
>VXPN01000284.1 GCA_009839535.1 Boseongicola sp. SB0662_bin_57
TTGGCTGGATCAGTCAGTGGAAGGAAATGATCGCCGACCCGCAGATGAAGATCGGTCGTCCGAGACAGCTCTATGTCGGCGCGGACATGCGCGACTACGTGGACGTGGAGAGCCGCTGAGCGCCAAACGCGCCGCGTCGTGCATCAACGTCCCTCGTATTCTGCCGGGCGGCCTTCGAGGAACGCCATCACGCCCTCGCGGAAGTCGCGGGTCTTGCCACAACGCCCTTGCAGCCTTGCTTCCAGGATCAATTGCTCCTCAAGCGAGTTTTCGTACGTGGCCCGGATTGCTTCCTTGGCGCGGCGATAGGCTTCGGTCGGCCCCGCCGCCAGCTGCGCCGCCCGTCTCCGCCAATGTGTCTCGAATTCGCGGTCCGGGACCGCTTCCCAGATCATGCCCCAGTCCGCAGCCTGGCGTGCAGGCACGGGCTCGGCAAAAAGCGCCGCCCCCATGGCGCGGGCAAACCCGACCTGGCGCGGCAGCCAATAGGTTCCACCCGCATCGGGAATGAGACCGATCCGGGCAAACGCCTGCAGGAACACCGCGCGCTCCGACGCAATCACTATGTCGGATGCCAGCGCGAGATTCGCTCCCGCGCCGGCTGCGGCGCCGTTCACCGCCGAGATCGTCGGCACCTTGCAGTCGAAAATCGCGCGCAAGAGAGGCATGTACTCGTCCCTGAGCGTCCGCTCGAGATTGGCGTTCGACAGCGAATGTTGTGCGTCCGTCAAGTCCTGCCCCGAGCAAAAGGCATCTCCCGCCCCGGACAACACGATCACGCGCGCCGCGTCGCACGCCTCCATGATGGCGTCCAGCAACTCTGCGCGCATTTGGCCGTTGAGCGCGTTCTTTACGTCTGGCCGGTCGAGCGTGATTTCCGCACAATCACCAGCGTATGACAAGCGAATGGTCTGATACTCCATGGAAAGGGCGCCTCCCTGGTGGATGCCATCGAAATAGGTGAACGGACACTCCCGCGAAAGGGTCAATTGAAGACGCCGGCCTCGGCATCCCGCCCTGCCTACTCGTCCATCAACTCCGCAAGACGTGCCCGTTCCGCCGCCGTAAGCGCATCAGGACCCGCCGAACGCCGACGACGCACCAAGAGGATCCCGGCAGCGCCAAGCCCCGCCAGCAACAGGGTCGGGGCCGCAGCCCAAAGCACGAGATTGATCCCGTCCCGCCGCGGGTTCAGGAGCACATACTCGCCGTAGCGCTCGACGACGAAGGCGACAACCTCGTCGTCACTGTCCCCGTCAACCAGTCGCTCCCGGACAAGAAGGCGCAGGTCGCGGGCAAGTTCGGCATCGGATTCATCAATTGATTCGTTCCGGCAGATCAGGCAGCGGAGTCCCTTCGAAATGTCTCGTGCGCGAGACTCCAGGGCCGGATCATCCAGAATCTCGCCAGGCTCGACGGCCAAGGCAGTCCCGGCCAGCAGGATCAGAAGAAGCGCTCGCAAGATCATTCCGCAGCCACGCGTATTCCGCGCCGCCGTGCGCCAGCCGCCACCCGGAACCGCCGGTCACTCAGCGACAGCGCGCCGCCAAGCGCCATGATGACCGCCCCTGACCAAATCCAGTTCGCGAACGGCTTTATGTAGGTCCGTACTGCCCAGCCGCCGCCATCCTGCAGTTCCCCGATCACCAGGTAGACGTCCCGGAAAACGCCGTTGTCGATGGCGGCCTCCGTGGTTGGAATCCCGGCAACGGGATAGATTCGCCTTTCCGGACGGAGCACCGCCACAGCACTCCCGTTTCGGGCCACCTGGAATTCCGCCTGTGTCGAGAGGTAATTTGGCCCCTGAACCTGTTTCACGCCGGTCAGCGTGAGCTCGTAGCGACCGACCGAAAAGGTCTCCCCCTCCTCTGCTATGCGTATGTCCTCAACCTCCCAGGCGAGCAAAAGCGAGATTCCAACAATCGTGATTCCAAGACCCGCGTGCGCAACGACTCGGCCCCAGTCCGAGCGCGGCAATCTGGTGGCGCGACGCAGCCGCCCGGAGCGGTCCCGTCCCGTTCTCGCCCAGAGATCCGAAACTGCACCGAGGATGACCCAGCTCCCAAGAAATGCCCCGACCGGACCCAACATGGTTCGCCCCGTTCCGATCATCCAAATGAATGCCGCGATTCCGAAAGCTCCCACCGCCGCAAGCCATACGGCCCGGACGATCCGCCCAAGCCTCGCTCGCTTCCAGGGCATTACGGCTCCAATGGGAAGGATCAAGGCGAGCGCCATGAAGAATGGCGTGAACGACGCATCGAAGAAGGGCGGCCCAACCGATACCTTTCGCGAAAACGCCAGTTCGGCTACGAGAGGCCAGACCGTGCCAATGAACACCACGAGCGCTGCAACCGCCAGCAAGACATTGTTCAGCACCAGAGCGCTTTCCCGGCTGGCCGTCCCGAAGACGCCGACGCCTTGGATTGCATTGGCGCGCGCCGCATAAAGCAGCAGCGCACCGCCCATGAAAACGCCGGTTATTGCCAGCAGGTAGACACCGCGCTCGGGATCATTCGCGAATGCGTGCACGCTTGTCAGAACGCCTGAGCGCACGATGAACGCGCCAATCAGCGAAAATCCGAAGGCGAGAATCGCGAGAAGCACCGTCCAGCTCTTCAACGCCTCGCGTTTCTCGACGACGATGGCGGAATGCAGGAGCGCCACTGAGACCAGCCAAGGCATGAACGAGGCGTTCTCGACCGGATCCCAGAACCAGAAGCCGCCCCAGCCGAGCTCGTAATAGGCCCACCAGGAACCAAGAGCGATGCCGACGGTCAGCATGAGCCAGGCCAGCAAAGTCCACGGCCTGACCCACCTCGCCCATGCCGCATCCACGCGACCCTCAATGAGGGCCGCTACAGCAAAGGAGAACGATGTCGAAAGGCCGACGTAGCCCAGGTAGAGAAAGGGCGGGTGAAACGCGAGACCCGGATCCTGCAGCAGCGGATTCAGGTCGCGCCCGTTCAGGGGGGGCACGTCGAGACGGATGAACGGGTTCGACGTGAAGATCAGGAAACTCAGGAAGGCAACGCCGATGGAAGCCTGGACCCCCAGCACACGCGCCCTGAGCCCATCAGGCAGATTGCCGCCAAACAGGGCGACAAGGGCTCCGAAGAATGCGAGAATGAGGCACCAAAGCAACATGGAGCCTTCGTGGTTCCCCCAAACGCCGGAGACCTTGTAGATCATCGGTTTCAGCGTGTGCGAATTCGTTGCCACCAACCGAACGGAGAAGTCCGACGTGACAAATGCATGGGTCAAGGCGGCAAACGCAGCCACAAGAAGGCCCGCTTGCAGCAGTGCGGCCGGTTCGGCCACGGCCATCCATGCGCTCCAGCGCCTGTGGGCTCCGACAAGGGGCAGCACCATTTGCAGGCAGGCAACGGCAAGTGCCAGTATCAACGCAAAGTGTCCGATCTCGATGACCATGGCCAGAACCTAGTGCGCCCGGGGCAGGTCGCCAAGAGCGCGCCGAAGAACGCCCCTCAATGCTGCCTGATCCCGGGCAACTGTCATCACGTCGCCTTCTCCTGTCACTTCCTCCGCCTCGCGCAAGGTCCTGGTGGTCTACGTAGCTGTTCCCAAGGCAGTTCGTCCGGGCATGGTTCGGCTTGCCAGCCCAAGCCGATGCTTGAACGCCAGGGAAGTCGCTTTCTGTTCGGCGGCAGCATGACCCTGGGCGGACCTGCAATGCACGCGGTTGCGAGACCTGCTCCAAAGTTGTGTCCGCCAACTGGCTGCCAACGGGCCTCGGACACGAAACTGCACGGCCGATGGCGGGCCGAATTGCCGGTCCTGCTTTCGTGAACGCCGTGCCTATGCGGGCATGCCGCGTCGCGGACCGGCTGGCATCAATGCATCGTTGAGGGTGGCGTTGACAAGACCGTTGAGCAGCGTCGGGAGATTGCCCAAGGATCAGTCGTTGGCGACCGGTTCGCTCGTGGTCTTGGCCCAGGCACGAAGACCAACGGCTTGGCTCCCGGTGCTGCCTGAGCCGATTTCAGGCGTTGGCCAGACCACGTTCCGGGCGCAGCGCTTCAAGGCCCGGCACGCCCATTGGCAGCACCGAGGGCTTTCAGCATCTGACGCAGGGCGTACTTGAGCACGGCAAAGCCGAACAGGGCCGAGAGGCCGGAACCAAGCAGGACTCCCAGCCGGACCTGGTCCAGCTGTCCGGCGGTGTCAAATGCCAGGGTTCCGATAAAGAGGCTCATGGTGAAGCCAACGCCCGTGAGACAGGCGATGCCGTAGACCTGCAGCCAGTCCACGCCATCTGGGAGCCGACAGAGGCCAGCCTTGACCCCTAGCCAGGAGAACGTCAGAACACCGGCCTGCTTGCCTATGAACAGGCCTAGCGCGATGCCGAGCGGCAAGGGCGCTGCCAGTGCGCTCAGCGAGATGCCTTCGAGAGAAACGCCTGCATTGGCGAAGGCAAACAGCGGAAGCACGAGAAACGCCACCCAAGGGTGCAGGTCGTGTTCCGTTACCTTGAGCGGCGAGGTGCCGTCCCTCGCCCGGATGGGGACCATCAAGGCGACCAATACGCCCGCAAGGGTCGCGTGGACACCCGACTTGAGCACCGCTGCCCACATCACGATCCCGACAAGCACGTAGGGCGTGATCCACACGACGCCGGCACGGTTCAGCACGAGCAGCACGAGCCATCCGACCGCCGCGATCGAAAGCGCGGCGAGCGACACGCCGTCGGTATAGAAGACCGCGATGATGACGATTGCGGCAAGATCGTCGATAATTGCCACGGCAAGCAGGAAGATCTTGAGCGTCACCGGCACGCCACGCCCCATCAGCGCCAGAATGCCAAGCGCAAAGGCGATGTCCGTGGCCGCCGGAATCGCCCAGCCACGAATTGTATCGGGCGAGTTGAGGTTGATGCCCACAAACACCAGCGCGGGGACCACGATACCTCCGCAGGCCGCGATGAGCGGCAGCGCCGCACGGTCCATGCTCGAGAGATGGCCCTCCAGGATCTCGCGCTTGATCTCAAGGCCGACCAGAAAGAAGAAGACGGCCATCAATCCGTCATTCACCCACAAGAACAGGGGCTTGGCGATGGAGAACGTTCCGAGCTGCACCTTGATCGGAAGATCAAGGAAGGACGCGTAGGCCGGCGCAAGGACAGAGTTGCTGATCACCAGCGCGGCAATGGCGGCGAGCATCAACAGCACGCCCGGCATCGCTTCGCTCGCGAAGAGCTGAATGACAGGAGACTTGCGGCTATCGTATTTCATGGGGCGGTCCTCGCCAGATTCGGATCAGGATGCAAGTCGCTTGCGGGCAGGAATCACGGACGGTGACCGAAGCCATGCCACCACCCTCGATGCCCGGGCGCGACTTCCATGCGCATGGCTTCATGACCCTGCTGAACGGTGCATGCACAATGGTTCGGGCGCGCGACACCGCTCTTCACGGCGGGCAGTTCTCTGCCACCATGCGAATTGCGCAACGGCCGAGGGCGTCATTCCCGCCTGCCCAGGTCAGCCAGCCGCGTTTCTATGGCGGCGAGTCGCTGAAGAACCTCGTCGCGATAGACGTCGGTTGCTCCAGACTGCTCTTCGTAATGCGACTGTTGCATCGCATTGACTATGAGCCCGACCACAAGGTTCATGACCGCGAACGTGGTGACTATTATGAATGGTACGAAGAAGGCCCAAGCATAGGGATAGTCTGCCATGACGACCCGGACAATGCCCATGGACCAGCTTTCAAGCGTCATGATTTGAAAAAGGGAATATGCTGATCGGCCGAGCGTGCCGAACCACTCAGGGAAGTCGTCGCCGAAGAGTTTCGTGGTGATGACGGAGCCGACATAGAAGATAAGGCCCGTCAGGCCGAGGACCGACGCCATGCCAGGCAAGGCGCCGATCAGTCCCTCCATGACCCGGCGAAGGCTTGGGACCGTGGACACGAGCCGCAACGCCCGCAGGATCCGGAGCGCACGCAGGACCGACAGCGTGTTCGCCCCCGGCGTGAGCGACGCGGCAACAATGATGAAATCCGCCATGTTCCATCCGTCACCGAAGAACCGGCCGCGGTAGGCGTAGAGCTTCGCCAGGATCTCGGCCACAAAGATGCCAAGGCAGATCCGGTCCAGCAACGTGACGAGCAGGCCCGCGCGCGTCATGATCAGTTCGGACGTCTCCATGCCGAGAAGGACTGCATTGAAGATGATCACGCCGATTATCGCGCGCTGAACGGCCGGCCGTTCGAGCCAGGCTGCCAGCCGCCCACGTACACCTGACATTTTCAACCACTCCCTTGCCTGCGCTGCCTGTTGCGTATCTCGTGACGACGCGGTCCAGGATCAAGCCCGTGAATCGAGAAATCGCCGGAAAGGCGCGTGCGCAGGGCGGTTCACGATGGCGGGCATGCGTCCCGACCGCGATCTCGGCACGGCCTTGCGAATCCGTGAAACTGACAGTCCTGACCGGAGGCGCTGGATGATGTCGGCAGGCAGGCCAGCAAATTTCCCAAAGCTCAATCTGCAGTCTGCTTGTTCGATCCGTTTCAACGGGATCGCGGAACCGGGTTGCGACGGGCGCTGCAATCGCACATGGGTCTTCTCCTTGACGCCCGCACGGCCCGGATCAAGATGCTCGGAACCAAAATTTCGACGCCCCGCAGGTCCTGACGACTCCATGCCGCATTGGCCGGATGGTCTGCTGACACGTTGGTTTGTGGTGGTTTCCTGCTGTTGCGAGATCGGCTATCATGTGACAAGAATTAGGACCAAGTGAGGTTGTCATGTTTCCCGTCAATCTGGCCCAGGTCAGAGAGCGTCTCAGCGAACTCCTCGACAATTTGAAGGTCGGTCAAGAGGTCGTCATCACACTTCGTAGAAAAACCGTGGCGCACCCTTCCACCTTTGTCCGTCTCAAGAAGTCACTGCCCCTGAGGGAACCGGCGAGGTTTCGAGCGGCCGTGCCCCATGTTGCATCCTCTCTCGGCAGAGCAATTGCGCGAAGTTCGGCACAACCGGCATTTAAGTCGGTTGGCGGTTCGGAAGCGCTGCCTCGACACCTGTTTCCTCGTCTCTCCCATCCTGTCGAAGGTCGCCAGCGACTCGATCACCGGATATTTCGAGAATCTGTCGGCCCAGGATCTTGCCGTCAGCCAGTGAACACTCCGTCGCCTGAAGGCGACGGCTTCTCGGCCAAGCTACGCGGCAACCCGCACGCTTCGCGGCCGAAGGCCGGTTCCC
>VXPN01000004.1 GCA_009839535.1 Boseongicola sp. SB0662_bin_57
CCGGATCCCCGGACACCGCCGAAAATGGCGGAATCCGAGCTTGACCCGAAACATGAATGCTTGGTTGATGGCAGAACTTCACGGTAAGTTCTTGGCCGTGTCAACCTGGATTTCGGGTTAGGGGGCAGTTGTCGGATAGTCGCCGCCCGTCACGGCGCTTGCGTCCAAGGCCGGGGATGCGGCACAGGAGCTTTGGAAGGGCTACAGGTAGCGCAACGCCTCGCCAGCGGTCTCGTTGCGTCCATACCTGCCGATCATCCGCTCCGAGTTCCAGCGCCCCTGCCGCATGATCGTGGCGCTTGGTGCCTGCTTGCGCAGCATCGTGACCGCCATGCCGACCCTGCCGGAGTGCCCGGAAAACCCCTCGCCAAGCCCGGCAGCCTTCGCCACGGCGGCGACGCGCCTGGAAACCTGGCGACCGGACAGGCCGAACACCGATCCCTGACGGTCCCGGCCTTGCAGTTCCGCCCAGCGCTCAAGATCGCGCATCGCGACGCTCGTGATCGCAACGACCGCGCCTTCCCCCTCCTGGTCGGTCTTCGACCGGTCGATGGCGAGCCGTCCGCTTCCGTCCGGCTGGCCTTCCATGTGCGACCAGTCGAGCGCGGCGGCCTCGGATCGCCGCAGGCCGGTGCAGGCCATGAGAGACACGATGGCCATGTCCCTTGCCTTGACGGGAGTCCCGCAGTCTCCGAGCGCGTGGCGGATCGCGGCAACCGCCTCGACGGTCAGCGCAGCGGCCTGCTTCTGTGACGCACCTGCCTGCGCCGCCTGGCGCACGAGTCCCTTCATCGCCGTCTTCACCACGCGGTCCGCGCACGGGTTCGCATGGCCAACGGCGTCGTGCGCTGCGGCGATGGCGGCCACCGCCATTCTCAGGGACGCCACGGACATCCCTTCCTCCGCCCTTTTCGCAAGGAACAGGGCCACGGCGTCGGGCCGGGCGGGCATGGCCCTTGCGCCGTGGGCGGCAGACCATTCTCCCCACTTCCTCCAGGCGGCGCGGTAGGCCCGGACGGTCGCCGGTGCCTTGCTGTCGCGGATCGCGGCTTCCAGGCGTTCGGCGACGTTGCTCTCGACCGCAAAAGCGGTTCCGCCACCCTTGACTTGCGGCGCTGGATGTTCAGGTTGGGTCATGTGGTCGCTCCCTCCACGAGCGTTTGGGCAGGGGCACGTCCAACGCCCCTCCCACACACACCATCCCCGACAACGGCAACGCGGTCAAGCAGGCCCGAAACCGCCCGCAGGCTTGACTTCGGTCGGCAAAAGTGTTACAATATAACAATCACCCCAGCAATGCAAAGAGCGCGAATCCAGATGCCGTGGAACGGAAGCGGTCAGTTCCGCCGCTCGAACGGAACGACGAACGGCCCGACGACGTGGGCGGCTGCGAAGGCGGCGGCCCGCAAGATCAGGACCGACGATCACGACAGCCACGACGAGGACCTGGCCAACGGCCTTGAGAACTGCGTCACGCGGGACGGGCAGAACTCGCCCACGGCCTCCCTGCCGATGAACGGGCAGAAGCACACGGGCGTGGCCAACGCTGCGGCCAACACCGAATATGCCGCATGGGGCCAGACCAAGACGCAGATCACGAGCCAGGTGGGGGCGCTTGAGAATTCGCTCCAGCCGTCGCAAGGGACGCTGACGGACGGCGCAAGCATCGCGTGGGACCTGGAAGAAAATCCCGTTGCGGAAGTCACCCTTGGAGGCAACAGAACGTTCGCGGAACCGACAAACCCCGTGGAAGGCGGCATCTACATTCTCACCGCCGTGCAGGACGCGACCGGCGGACGCGCTCCGACGTGGGATGCCATCTTTGACTTTGGCGAGGAAGGGACGCCCGCGCTGTCATCTGCCTCCAACAAGGCGGATACCCTCACCTTCCTGTACCGCAACGGCAGGATGAACCTGATCGGCATAGGCAAGGGTTTCGGCTGATGCCGTTGCAGGCCCACCTTCGCCGGGCAGCCGCGACCCTTCCCCGCGCCCAGAGGGTCATTCGCGTGTCGAGAGGCTCCCTGACGGTGCAGGAGGGAGGCACGGCGACGTTCGATGTCTGGCTTTCCGGCAGGCCAAGGACGGGCCAGACCGTCACCGTGGCCGTCACAAGCACGGCCACCGGGGAGGCCACCGTCAGCCCGGCGTCCCTGACCTTCGACGAGAACGACTTCGGCACCAGGCAGACGGTGACGGTGACGGGCGTGGCCGATGCCGACAGCAGGGACGAGAACGCCAGCGTCACCCTGGTTGCCACGGGCGGCGGCTACGACGATTCGACGGCAGTCTCAGTCGTGGTCGAGGACGACGACCTGGCGCGGCTCAGGGTGACTGACAGCAGCCTTGCCTTCGACAGCACGACCTTGAGGCGGACCATCGGTGTCAGGCTTGCCACGCAGCCAAGCGGCGACGTGACCGTCGCGGCGTCGGAAGACAGCGCCAGGTTCTCGGTTACTCCCGCCAGCAGGACCTTCGGCACGTCCGACTGGAACGTGCAGCAGTTGTTCACGGTAGACGCCACGGCGGGCGGCAGCGCGAGCGGGACGCTGACGCTCGATCCGAGCGGGCAGGAGTATGAGACCGTCGCCAGCGTGACCGTGCCGCTGGCCTTCACCCTGACGCTGCCTGCGACTCCGACCGGACTGAGCCTTTCAGCCAGCTACTTCAACGCCAACACGCAGCAGCGGGTCCGGGCGACCTGGAACGCGGCGGCTCGGGCCACGAGCTACGAGGTCCGCTACAAGAAGAGCACGGAGACGAACTGGACGACGGTCACGGGGCTGTCGAGCACGAGCTACACGGCGAACGGGGCGGACCCGAACACGACCTATGACGTGCAGGTGCAGAGCCGGAACGCTTCAGGCCCGTCCGGGTGGTCCTCCACCGTGCAGGTGACGACAGGGCGGAGCCGGGGGAACCTGTATCTGTCCGGGGATACCACGAACAAGATTTTCCGCATGGCAGGAGGTTATTCGCCCACGGGTGCTTGGAATTCAGGGGTTTCTACAGTTTTCACTTTTAACAGTAACGAATATTCGCAAGGAAGGGGGATCGCTTTCGATCAATTGGGAGACCTGTATTTTATAAATACTCGAACTTTTGGGTCACTGGCACCAAGAATTTTCCGAATGGCCGGGGGTTACGGAAATTCATGGGACACTGGAATCCCGGCTCCAGATTCAGCCACTGTTGACATAGCTTTTGACGCATCGGGCAATCTGTACGCATGTGGATTCCAAACGGGCAGAATCTACCGCATGTCCGGCGGCTACAGCACGACAGGGACGTGGGATGTGGGAATTGCCTTGCCATCCAACGAAACCAATTTCGGAGGCATAGCGTTTGACTCAGCCGGAAACCTATATGTCACCAGCATAGATGCTGTCGAAAATAGAAACGGAAAGATTCATCAGATGACAGGTGGATATTCTACCGAAGCACCTTGGGCCTCGTCACTCAGCGGTCCCTCCGGCAACAGTCATATTTTCCGCATGGGTCTTAGTTTTGATTCGGACGATGGACTTTACCTATTACGGTACTCATCGACATCCTTCAAAATTTTCAAGAAACCAAGCTACGCTACCGGAGCTTGGGATTCTGGAATTGCCATCCCCTCTGGCGAAACCCTACCAAACGGCATCGCCTTCGACTGAGTTTCCGCACGGCGGATCGGCTTGTGTCGGAAAGTCAATGACAGGAGAAACAAACATGAGAGAATTTGACGCAAGGACCGCCACGCAGGCGGAGTTCGAGGCGGAGGCGCGGCGCACCCACGCGGAGGTGGTTGCCCGGATCGACGCCATGACGGAGAACGAGAGGCAGGCCGCCGAATGGGGGAACCTGGACAGATACCTCCGGGAGGTTTCCACGCTGCGGCTCAACCAGATTTCCTCCCTCGCGGGGCTGGAAGAGAACCTGGCCACCACGGTCGGGCACTGGAAGAACGACACCTGGCAGTCTTCGGACGAATACATGGCGGCCTTCGATGAAGCCCGGAGCAGCGGGGATTTCGAGGGACACATGGCCGGTGCCAAGGCAGAGTATTTCAAGCGCTTCGAGACTGCCAAGCCGGAGGCTGGCCATTTGAAAGCCGAGGCCCGTTTAGTTGCAACGCCTGAGGAAGCCAGAGCCGCTGCCGAGGACAAGGTGAACGATCTTGCCAGAACAAGGAGCAAGAGGAAGACGCGGGCGATCCTTGGGGACCTGCTTGAGGAACTGAAGGTGGCATGAACCAGTTCAACGACATTAGCTGGCAGGTCGGCCACTTCCTGGAACCCCTGGTGGCCGTGGTGATCGCGGTCACGTTCGGGGCGTTCCTCTACCAGTTCTCCCTGGGCGTGGCCACCTGGGCGCGGCTGAAGCTGTCTGGCTACTCGGAAAGAGAGGAAGTGTATCTCAATGGCACCCGTGCGGTGATAACCAAGATAGGCTTCGGGTCGGTCACGTTTCTGATTCTGAATGGCGACGGCGCGATAATGAAATGGGCGGCAGTCAGCAACAGGGCCATGGACAGCCAGAGAATCGAGAGGGTAAGCCTCAAGCTGAGGAAGCTGGAGGAGTTGGGCGGGCATGGCGCGTCGGGCTGACGTGTCGAGACGGGGCTTGTTCAAGGAACGGCTGACTTTCTGACATGAGCGCGGGGGAACCGATGCAACCCGGTTCCCTGCCGCGATCCTTCAATTGTCCAAGTACACGATGTCCGCACCGTCAACACGATGGGCGAAGTCCTTCAGACGGCTTCTGGAGAGGGTCAGCGTCATTCCGTCGAAGGTGAGGCTTGGCAACTGAACTTCATCCGTGCTGATGCTCGCGACAGATGCGAACTGTTTCAGGATTTTGTCGTCCGGGTCCGCCAGGATGATGTCGCGGCTCGAACCGTTTCCTGCCAGGTCGTAAGTGTCCCTCCCCGAGTTTCCGATCATGACATCCGATCCCGGACCGCCTTGCAGGTGGTCGTTACCAGAACCTCCGCTTAACCAGTCATGGCCTTTGCCTCCGTACAGGTGGTCTCTCTCGGGGCCTCCATCCAAGTAGTCCCTGCCGTCGCCGCCGTGCAGCCAGTCCCGGCCTAGCCCTCCCCATAGCCTGTCCTTGCCGTCGCCGCCGTACAACAGGTCGTTGCCCAGGCCGCCGTACAACAGGTCGTTGCCCGTTCCTCCTGACAGCCGGTCCCTGCCGGTGCCGCCGTACAACCTGTCGTTTCCTCCAAACCCATTCAGTATGTCGTGCCCTGGCCCGCCGTACAGCCGGTCCTTGAGTTCATGTCCCGTCAGGATGTCGTTGCCCTTGCCTCCCTTCAGCACGTTCTTCAGGCGAGGGGCACCTGGAAAGAGTTCGTCGGCGTCCGTTCCTTGATCCTCGGGTGCCGGGAATCGCATCACGCAGGCAAGCATATCAGGGCTTGCCCAGCAGCCATAATTGGGGTCATGGAGGCCCCATTCGGGTTCGGGTTCAGCGGCGTAGATTGCACTGGCAGAAATCGCTGCGGCCAGCGCCGGGATTGTCATCGTCGATAGAAGTCGCACTTTTTCCTCTCCTTCAGTTCCACCCTGCAACCCGACCCAAGATTGGTCGTCTCAAAGGAAGGCTTGCAGGTGCATCTTGCACACGGTCCATGCTTCCACGCGGTCCCGGACTCGTCAACCTGCAAATTCTTGTGATTTTGTGCATCGGTTTCTGGTCTGTGAACCGCCGTCCTTTTTCTGTGACTTTTCCCTCCACGAGCATTTGGGCAGGGGCACGTTCAACGCCCCTGCCACACACCGCCCTGTCATCGGACACGAGTCAAGATGTGTTCAGAATCAGTGGCCCTACGGAATCTTCAAGCGGTAATCTAAGTGGTAAATATATTCGTTCTTTTTCTACAATCCATTGGTTTTGTTTGGCAATATTGAGTTGGCGGAGAGACAGGGATTCGAACCCTGGAGACGGTTTCCCGCCTACACGCGTTCCAGGCGTGCGCCTTCGACCACTCGGCCACCTCTCCGGCGAATGCTCCTTAGCCGCTTCGGTGCATGACGCGCAAGTGCCGACCGAGGGGCGCCGACCGGATGGATCCTGCTTGACGGGCATCAGGAAGATTGTCGTGGCGCAGGCATCGCTCCCTTTCTGGATAGCTTCCGGCATGCATCATGTGGCGGGCGGCTGGTCAGGCTGCGAATGCTCCCGCACGCACGCCGGAATCTCGGAACGCTCCCTTGCGGACTCCAGGGTCGCCGCGCGGACGACGAGGCCGACGGAAATCCAGCTCGGGTCAGGGATCAAGGTGCAGGTAGACACGCCGGTTGCGGGCGCCCTTCTTCTCGACCTTGCCCAAGCGGATCCGCCCGATTTCACCAGTTCTTGCCACGTGGGTTCCGCCACAGGGTTGCAGGTCGACCTGCCCGTCACCAATGCCGATCCTGACCAACCGAATGCGGCCGGCGCCACGTGGCGGTTGCACCGACATCGTCTTCACGAGGCCTGGATTGGCGTCGAGACATTCTTCCGTAATCCAGTCGTCGCTGACCTTGAGATCGCGTGCGACGAGCGCGTTCAACTCGTCTGCCAAGGCCTCCTTGTCCTCCAGAGGGTCGGCCATGTCAAAATCAAGTCGCCCCCTGTCCGCGGAAATCGACCCGCCGGTCACGGGCAGAGGAATCACGACGGACAGCAGGTGCAAGGCCGTGTGAACCCGCATGTGCCCGTATCGGCGGTCCCAGTCGAGAACCTGCTGCACCTCCGTGCCCGAGGCGGGCAAAGTCGCGTCCTCTTCCGGCACCAGGACCGGACGGCCCGCATCCTTGACCGTCGTGGCGATGCGGGCTTCCCCTCCCTCCCAGCACAACAATCCGCAGTCGCCGGGCTGGCCGCCGCCAGCAGGATAGAACACGGAAGCGTCCAGAACGATGCCGCCACGCTCATTGATCGAATCCACGCGACCGGTTGCCTCCCGAAGGTAGGCATCGTGGTAGAGAACTTCGGTCATTCCGCATCTCCGCTTGATCCGGGCTTATGCGCTTCGGTGTCGACCGGCTGCGTGACCCGTCGCTTCGATGTGCCCGGCGATGTCAGTGTCTCGGGGTTTCTCAACCAGACATCCCGTTGCGCAAACGGAATCTCGATGTCCTCTTCGGCAAAGCGCCGGACGATCGCATGGTTGATGTCAGACCGCACGGCCAGCCCGTAGTTTATGTCATCCAGAATGGCCCGGATCTCGAAATCCATGCTGTCGGCG
>VXPN01000161.1 GCA_009839535.1 Boseongicola sp. SB0662_bin_57
TGCCTGATCATCCGCCTTGCAAATATTTGCGAAACCCGCAGGGAAGTCATCAGGTTCTGCTCGATGAGCATCTGCACGCAGTCGTCGTCGGCGTTGAGCGGGTCCCCGGTCACCATCTGTCGGGATGCGTTGACGAGGATGTCCACCCGGTCGAAGCGGTCGATCGTCGCGGAGAGCAAGTTTGCGACCGTGAGCCTTTCGCGCAGGTCGCCTGCAAAGCAGGCCGCGTTTTCAATGCTTTCGCCGTCATCCTGCACTTCTTCGGCGAGCCGCGCCTCGTCCATGTCAGCGAGCATCACGTTGGCGCCTTCCTTCAGGAAATGGCGCGCGATGGAGAGGCCAACCCCGTTTGCGGCACCGGTGACAACGGCGGTTCTGTCGGCAATCGAAAACGACATATGGCTATCTCTTGCGGACTGGTCGGGGACGCGTGGCCTTGAACAGCTTGTACTCTGCGTGCTGCCCCAGGGCGCGAACGTCACGAAAGGACTCTACAAGGGTCTTTTCGTAGGGCAAATGCCTGTTGGCGACAAGCCAAAGAGCGCCTTTGCGGGTCAGCATCCTTGCGCCGGCCCGAATGAATCCCTGTCCGATGGAGGCATCTGCGCTTCGGCCCGCGTGGAAGGGAGGGTTCGTCACGACGTGGTCGGCAAGCGGGTCGGGACGGAACGTCAGCGCATCGGCCCAGTGAAACCGGGCGCGGGCGTCATCCAGATTCGCCCGGGAGGCTTCCAGCGCGGCGAGGTCGTCCTCGACCAGATCAACCGAGGCCACGCCGACGCGTTCCAGGACTGCGTCCGCCAAGTAACCCCAGCCGGAACCCAGGTCGACGACATGGCCATCCATCCCGTCGGGCAGGGCATCCGCAAGGGCGCGGGATCCAGGGTCGATGCCGTCGCACGAAAAAGCGCCAGGCGGGATCCTGTAGGTGCCGCCCTTCGGACGCGCCACCTGTTCAGGCACGGCATTCCATCCGGCGCAGTCGACGTCCGTTGCAGCAAACATCCTGCCATGCGCCTTGACCAGAACCTCGCCCAGGACCGCGCGCTGGCCGATCTCCCTCTGGAGACTCTCCACGCCGTCCGTCTTCTGTCCGTCGATCACGGTGGGGCCGCACGTGACCGGGACGATTTCGGCAAGTGCGGCCTGTGCCGCGGCCTTGGAGCGGGGCAGGGAGAGGATCGCCATTGCGTACGGCCCCTCCGGAACCGCCACGACGCGGAAGCCCGATTCCCTGAATGCCTGATGGACGCGTAGGCTCCGGGAGACCACTTCGGTCCGTTCGCGCGGCAACGCCGAAAGATCGGTGCTGGCGTCCGGTGAGACCACCGCGATCGTCCCGCTCTCCGGCAGGTTCACGATCCTCCTTTCGAGGGCGAGAGAAAGTCGTTGGGCGAGCATGCACTGCGAGCGGGGTGCGCGAGATCCTACTCTTTTTCCAGGGTGCATTGGAGCGGGTGCTGGTGGCGCCTGGCGAAGTCCATGACCTGCGCGACCTTGGTTTCCGCCACTTCGAGCGAAAACACTCCGACCACGGCGAGTCCCTTCTTGTGGACTGCCAGCATCAGTTCGAATGCCTGTGCGTGGCTCATGCCGAAGAACCGCTCGAGCACGTGAACGACGAACTCCATCGGCGTGTAGTCGTCATTCAGCAGCAGGACCTTGTAGAGTGGCGGGCGCACCGCCTTCGGCTTGGTCTTGACAAGGACGTCAGCGCCGCCATCTGGCGTCTCGTCGTGGTCGGCCATCGATTGCAAGGCAGATGAGTTCATGGCGAATCTGGCAACATGATTGGATTGGCCGCACAATACAGGCGATCCTTCACATGTGCAAAGGGGGCCAAGCCATGCTGACGACGATCTGCTTGGATGCGGACGACACGCTCTGGCACAACGAGAGGCTGTTTCAGTTCACGCAGGAGAGATTCGCCAGCCTGCTGTCGGATTACGCAGCCAGCGATCATCTCGCTGATCGTCTTCGAGATGCAGAACGGCGGAACATCGGGCGTTATGGCTACGGCATCAAGGGCTTCACGCTTTCAATGATCGAGACCGCCCTCCAAGTGACGGAGAACCGGGTGCCGGGCAAGGTCATCGCGGAGCTCATTGCCTGCGGCCAGGAAATGCTGCGCGATCCCATCGAGCTTCTGAACGGGGTGGAGGAGACGGCGCGAATCCTCGCGGCGGACTTCACGCTGCTGCTGATCACCAAGGGCGACCTCCTGGACCAGGAACGGAAGCTTGCCCAGTCCGGGCTTGGCGAACTGTTTGACGGCGTTGAAATCGTCTCGGAAAAGACAAGCGAGGTCTATGTGGACATTTTTGCCGGGCGCGGGATCGATCCGCGACATGCACTGATGGCCGGAAACTCGCTCAAGTCCGACGTGATTCCGGTGATTGCGGCCGGTGGCTGGGGTGTTCACGTGCCCTACAGCCCGTCCTGGGATCTCGAGGCAGCTGATGCACCGATGCAACACGAACGCTTCCGCGAAATCACTGCGCTGTCCGATCTTCCCGGTGTCATCAAGGAAATTTGCGGCAACATGTAGTGAATTTCCGGGAACTCGCCACTTGATGTAGTGGCATGAAGCCGCTTTCCCGATTTGTCCAAGATTCATCTTTTTTTGATATATTCAGGTGTGTTAGGCTTTCCAAAACAATGAAGGTCCGGAACATGAATGGGCTGAGGCAAGTTGAAGGGGCAGCATTCGTGAAAGTCAGTCGATCCGCAATCCAAATTGCGCTCATCGCCTGTTTCCTTCTGCATCCGGTTGGCGGAAGCGCCGCGCCGTATGCGGCGATGGTGATGGATGCGCGAACGGGAGAGGTCCTGCATTCCAGGAATGCAGACACAAGGCTTCATCCGGCGTCCCTCACGAAGATGATGACGCTCTACGTCGTCTTTGACGCGGTGGAGCGCGGAGAGATCAGCCTCGACCAGAAAGTGAGGATCTCCCGCAAGGCGGCGAAGGAACCGCCTTCGAAGCTCGGTCTCAGGGAAGGGCAGAAGGTGAAGCTTCGCTACCTCATCCGGGCGGCTGCCGTGAGGTCGGCCAACGACGCGGCAACGGCCCTCGGCGAGGCCGTGTCAGGCAGCGAGGCGAAGTTCGCGCGGCGCATGAACGACATGGCGACGGCCATGGGCCTGAACAAGACGACTTTCAGGAATGCGCACGGGCTGACGGAGCAGGGCCATCTTTCGACCGCGCGCGACATGACAGTTCTCGGGCGCCACCTGTTCTACGACTTTCCCGACTACTACAATCTGTTTTCCCGTCGCTCGACCAGCGCCGGACAGAAGATGGTGAGGAACACGAATCGCCGTCTCCTGAATGCGTACAGGGGAGCGGACGGCATCAAGACCGGCTACACGCGTGCGGCCGGCTTCAATCTTGTCGCCTCTGCGGAAAGAGGCGGCAAGCGCGTGATCGCGACGGTGTTCGGGGGCCGGTCCGTGACATCGCGCAACCAGCGCGTTGCCGAGCTTCTTGACATGGGATTCTCCCGGTCCCCGGACCGCGTGGCGGTCAGGAAGCCCCGCCGCCCGGCGCTCAGCCTGCCCGCAAGCATCGTTACCCGGTCAGGGCGCGTGGTGCGGTCTTCCCGGCCGCCCTTGAGGCCGATTGCCGCCCCGGCGGATGGAGCCCTCATCGCAATCGCCGAGGACATTTCCGACGTTCTGGTCGAGGTCGCGCTCAGCGACACAACGATTCCGGCTCTTGCCGAAGTTGCGGCGGCTACGAATCCGGACAACGGGCGGACGGGAATTGGCCAGAGACCTGTTCTCAGGCCCATGGTCGCCCAAGGCTCGGCGCAGGACGAGCTGGAAGATGGGCGGGTCGTTTTGAAAGCTTCCGGCGACGGCGAACGTCGTTGGAGCATCAATGTGGGCCTGTTCAAGACTCGTGGCGAGGCGGAGCGCGTGCTCCTGCAAACAGCCCTCGTCGAGATCGCGACCTTGGATGCCGCCAACAGGTCCGTTGTTCGCGGACCCAAGGGCTGGGAGGCGAATTTCCAGGGCTTGAGCGAGGATGGCGCCGCGCTGGCATGCAGCCGTCTCCGTGCGCGGAACCTGCCATGCACGCCAAGGGCGCCCGGCTGAATTGAAGAGCGCATCGGGCTGTTGAAGACATTCATCTTGATTGCGCGCCCTTGCGCAGGCGTGATCGTTTGCGCGCTCATCGATTGCCGACCGGTACCGTTGCGCCCGCCATGCAGCGCAAGCGGACAGGCTTCATGCCGCATGGGGCAAAGGCAAGCAACATGTCCGACCCTGCCCCATCCGGGGCAGGCCGCAAGACAAGGCCCGTTCCCGCCGACTATTCTTGGCGGCGTCCCGGCCAAGGGTCCGGGACCGGACCGCATGTTGCCCGAACGATCAGTTCCGGCGGGAAATGTGCGCTCGCCTGCGGTCGTTCGTCGGAAATGATGATCCCGGCGATGGATTTCGCCGCCTTCGATCCGATTGCGCGTGCGGGTATGCGAACCGTGGTAAGGCCGGGTTCGAATTCCCTCGATCCGTTGAAGTCCCCGATGCCGGTGACCGAGATTTCGCCGGGCACGCCGATGCCATGACGAACGAGGGCGTGCAACGCGCCCCAAGCGAGCACGTCGTTGCCGCAGATGATGGCCGTTGGGCGATTTGCCGATGCGATCAGTTTCTCGGTCGCCGCCTTTGCCGCAGCGACGCTATACGGCGTTTCCATTCGCCAGTCTTCCGGAATGTCGCGTCCGGCTGAAGCCAGGGCATCCGTCACGGCGGCAAATCTCTGGGACGCGCGGTCGTTCCCGGCCATGGGAGGAAACACGGCAGCGACCGATCGATGGCCCAGGCTCACCACGTGTTTGCCGATCAGGCATCCAGCCGTGTAGTTGTCGGACCCGACGCAGGGAAGGGGAGCGCTCTCGGCATAGTTCCACAGCAGCAATGCCGGCATGCCTTGTTGCGCAAGGAGTTCATACGTGTCGTCGGCGTGATCCATTCCAATCAGGGCAATCCCGTCGACCCGGTGTTCCAGCATCTTGCGCGTCAGGGCGTATTCCCGATCCAGGCTGTAGCCATGCGACGCGAGGAGGATCGTGAAGCCGAATTCCTCGATGGCCTCGGAGAAGCTCTCAATGAGTTCGGCGAAGATTGCCTGGTCCACCGTCGGAACGATCAGGCCGACGGTGCCGCTTCGAATGCCGTGGATTGTCTGCGCTGCGCGGTTTCGAATGTAGCCAAGCCGCCGCACGGCGGCGTCGATCCTCTTGCGGGTAGATGCCTTTACCAGATCTGGATGGTTGAAGTTGCGTGACACCGTCGACGCCGACACCTTGGCTGCCTTTGCCACAGAAATAATATCCGCCTTTTTTGCATTTTTGTCAGCCATTTGAAGACCGTCTTTAAGTCAAGAATGAAAACATTTGCAAAACTATTTTCATGACGTATCCTGATTCGTCAACCGCCCAGGGCGCCTAGGGAGGGCTGGCTTGGAGTTCCTGCTGTATTTTGGCGACGTCTTCACGCCGTTCAATTTCGGACTGCTGCTGATCGGCACGATCGGCGGATTGATCCTTGGCGCGACGCCGGGTCTGTCGCCGACCATGGCGGTTGCGCTGCTCATTCCCTTCACGTTCCGGCTCGAGCCTGCACAGGGTCTCATCCTGCTTGGGGCCGCCTATACCTCGACCGTCGCGGGTGGCGCGGTGAGCGCGATCCTGTTGAAGATACCCGGCGCGCCCGCCAACATTGCGACGACCTTGGATGGGCACACGATGGCGCAGCAGGGTCATGGCGCCCGCGCACTTCAACTGTCGTTCCTTGCCTCCGCCGTGGGTGGCGTCTTTGGCGTCTTGCTGCTGATTTTCCTGACGCCGGTCCTGGCGCAGTGGGCGCTCGCCTTCGGGCCGTCGCACCTGTTCTGGCTTGCCATTCTCGGCGTCACGGTCATTGGATCGCTCGATTCAAGTTCGGTCGTGAAGGGCCTTTTGTCGGGTTGCATCGGGCTCTGGCTTGCCACGATCGGCTTCGACGACATCCTGGGCGCACAGCGATTCATATTTCACTCCAGCGTGTCGGGCGGGATCAACGTGATTCCGGCGCTGATAGGGCTTTTCGCCATCCCGCAAGTGATCACCATGTTCGCCAAGGGGCGTCGGCGGTTGAACGCCGAAGTGCTGGGGGTCGAACGGCACCCGATCCACAAGGCCTTCCGCGAGGTCTTCCGTCGGTCCCGGGCGCTCAGCATCGGAACTTTGACTGGCTCGGTCATCGGGCTGATCCCCGGTGTCGGCGGGCAGATCGCCGGACTGGTCGCCTATGACCAATCCAGGAAAATGAGCCCGGAGCGCGACAAGTTCGGCACGGGCCACAGCGAGGGAGTGATAGCGGCGGAGAGCGCCAACAACGCAATGGTCGGACCGTCGCTGGTGCCGCTTCTGACTCTGTCAATCCCCGGATCGCCGACGGCAGCGGTGCTGCTTGGCGGACTTCTGATCCACGGGATCTTTCCCGGCAGCGACCTCTTTGACAACTACCCGGATGTGGCCTGGACCTTCATCAACTCGATGCTGGTTGGCCAGGTCCTGATGTGCATCTTCGGGCTCTATGTCGCCGGGCTGGCCGCGAAAGTGGCGCAGGTGCCGACTGCGGTGATGGGTGCGGTGGTGCTCGGGCTGGCGGTCTTCGGCAGCTACTCGGTGCAGAACTCGATGGGTGATGTCTATGTCATGGCCGCGCTTGGCACCGGCATGTACTTCCTGGAACGTTTCGGCTTTTCCGCCGCACCGTTGGTGCTGGGCCTGATTCTTGGCCCGATTGCCGAGGCAAACTTCATTCAGGGCAGCATGATCGCAAACGCCACGTCGAGCATGGGCGCATATTTCCTGACCGGGACGCTCAACATCGTGCTGATCGCGATTGTCGTCCTGTCGATTGGCTATTCCGTCTGGATGGAACTGCGTCATCGCCGCTTCGTCACCAAGGACGACGCAACCCGGAAGGAGGAGGCGCTGTCATGACGAGCCTGCCGCGTACGCAGCATGTCATCGCCAGCGGCCTGATCGCCGCCGTCGGCATCTGGGTGGCCTATGTCAGCTTCACCCAGGAACCGGCGGATGCCTTCCTGTTTCCGCGCATGATTTCCTCTGTCTTCGTCGTGCTCGCGCTCTTGACCTTCGGAAAGGCGGTTCTGGGCCATGCAAAGGTTGGCAACGGGCTGGACCGGC
>VXPN01000031.1 GCA_009839535.1 Boseongicola sp. SB0662_bin_57
CGCGCTTCAAGCCAGCCGCTGCGCCATTGCTGGGCGATCCAGTTGTTGAAGTAGTTGAGGGCGTCCGGGTCTCCCTTGCGCAATGCAAAGCCTTCGCCACGCGGGTCGAACAGTTCGCCTTCCACGACGACAAGCGTCTCCGGATGCCTGCCCGCCTCACGGTTCGGCGTCGGCTGGGCGGCCATGGTCGCATGAGCGTTGCCGTTCAGCACTTCCTGGGCGGACGCGCCGTCCTCGTCGAAGAGGAGAAGCTGCGCCTCGGGAAAGTTGTCGGCAATCACGACAGCCGGCGTTGCGCCACGACGAGCCGTGAAGATCACGTCGGGCGAGTTCAGGTCCTCCAGCGACATGCCGGCTGTCATTTCCTTGTTTGCCAGGATTGCGAGGCCGGAATACGCGTACGGATCGGTGAAGTTGATCGTCAGGTTTCTCTGCGCCGTGACCGACATGCCCGAGATGATGACGTCGAAGTTGCCTGCGACGAGTGCCGGGATGATCCCGTCCCAGGACGTCGGCACGAACTCGGCTTCAACCCCCATGTCCTCCGCAAGCTTGCGGCCGACATCGAGCTCGTACCCGATCAGGTCGCCGTTCTTGTCGCGCATGGACCAGGGCACGAACAGGGACAGGCCGATGCGGATCACGCCGTCCTGCTTGATCTGTTCGATCACGCTCTCCGAAGTCAGCGCCTGCGTCGCCTGCTGAGCCGCCGCGGGCAACGCAAGGCCCGCAGTCGCGGTCGCGGCCAGGGCGTATCCTAGCATTCTACGAGTGAGTTTCATTTTGATATCCTCCTTGGTTGATGGTCTTCTCATTTGCTCTCTTGCCGGTCAAGTCCGGGACCTCCGGACGCTGACGACACTCGATCATGGCCTGCCTGGAATCCATGGCAGCTGCCCGGTACCGAACCGCAACCCGGCTCGCGGCGCGGGGCGTTGGCTTGGATGCCGCCTGCCCGCCGAACGCGTTCCGGATGATCTTCAGCCGCATCATTGGTCAACAGCGTACTTTCGTTCGAGGAACGACACTCCTATGGACAATATCAAGATCACCACCAGGTAGATGACTGCGACGGTGAACCAGATCTCGAAACTCATGTACGTCTCGGAAATGATGTTGCGCCCGATCGTCGTGAGCTCTGCCACCGCAATGACGCTGACGATCGCGGACGACTTGATGAGGTGCACCATTTCTCCCGCCATCGGTGGCAGCATGATGCGCACGGCCTGCGGCAGAATGATGTATCGGTACGCCTGCCCGGTGGACATCCCGATCGACTTCGCGGCCTCCCATTGCCCGATGGCAACGGAATTGATTCCCGCCCGGAAGATCTCGGATATCAACACTGAATGGAAAACGGCGAGCGTCAGTATGCTGGCAACGTAGCGGTCGAGCCCGAAGATCGGTCCCATCACGTAGTAGAAGAGATAGAGCAGCACCAGGAGCGGAATGTTGCGGATCAATTCCAGCAACCCGACGGCTACGGCAGACCCCACGACAAGCCCTGACAGCCGCAGCAGCGCCACAAAGAGCCCAAGAACCGTGGCGAGAGCGAACGACAGGACGGAGAGCTGAATGGTCGCCGGAAGAGCGAGCATGATCTCACCCCACTGAAATCCGTCGTCGGTAAAGCTGTACAGGTACTGCAACACGCGGTACCACTGCCAGTTGTAGCCCATGTTCTGGGCTCCGACGAACGATCCGTAGACGATCACGCCGATGACGCCTGCGTAGATCGCGACGGCAACCGGAACCGAATTCAGCAGCTGCTGATGCACCGGCGGCTTCGGGATCGGCGGGCCGCGCAGGTCGACTGTCTCGCTCGACGTCATCTCAGTGCTCCAGGATCTGCGCCAGGAACATCCGGCAACGATCGCTTGAAGGCGCGGTGAAGAACTGCTCGGGCGGCGCAACCTCGACGATCCGCCCCTCCTCCATGAAGACCATGGTGTCGGCCACCTTGCGCGCGAAACCCATCTCATGCGTGACCACGACCATGGTCATGCCGGTTTCGGCAAGTTCGACCATGACATCGAGCACTTCGTTGATCATCTCGGGATCCAGCGCCGACGTCGGCTCGTCGAACAGCATGATCCGGGTTTCCATGCAAAGCGACCGGGCAATCGCGACACGCTGTTGCTGGCCGCCGGAAAGCTGGGCCGGGTACTTTTCCGCCTGCTCGGGAATGTGCACCCGGTCCAGGTACTTGCGCGCGGTCTCCTCAGCCTGGTCCCGCGAGACCTTCCGGACCTTCATCGGCCCGATCATGAGGTTTTGCAGCACCGTGAGATGCGGAAAGAGGTTGAACTGCTGGAAGACCATGCCGACTTCCTGCCGCAGCCTCCGGACGTCTTTCGATCCCTCGAAGACCTCGATGCCGTCGACCACAAGAGTGCCTGAACTATGGCTTTCCAGCGCGTTGAAACAGCGGATCAACGTCGACTTGCCGGAACCTGACGGGCCGCACACCACCACGCGCTCACCCTGGCGAACGGAGATGCTGACATCCTTCAGGGCGTGGAACTTCCCGAAGAACTTGTCCAGGTTGCGCGCTTCGATGATTGGCTGGCTGCTCATGCGTTCCACCTCGCGACGACTGGCGCACGTTCCATGGAACCATGGCAGCAAGCGAAGAGGCCTGGCAACGGTTTTCCTCTGTTGCGGCTTCCGGCGGCCACGCCATTGCAGCCGTGCGTCGGGGATCGCATGGATCCGGGGCGCATTGCCCGCGGCGTTCGGTCCGGCCACTGACAGCGACAACGCAAAATCAGGCACCCTCCCATTCTTGCGTTTCACTCAATAACGTTGCATGACGGTTTATGCAAGAATTGGTTCGAAATAAATTCGAACGTCGCTTGCCCGTCACTCCGAGGAGGCACCATGTCTGCATGGATCAAGATGATTTCCGACGAGGACGCCAATGAGGCGCTCTCGGAAGCCTTGAAGCGGGCGCGAACTCCGCATGGAACCGTGGACAACGTCATGCGCGTCCATTCGCTCAGGCCAAGCACCATGCATGGGCACGTCACGCTCTATCGCGCCTGCCTTCATGACGACGGCAACTGCATTCCGCAGTGGTTCCAGGAGGTAATGGGTTCGTACGTGTCCACCCTGAACGAATGCGCCTACTCCTATGCAAATCACTGGGCCAACGCGAAGCATCTGATCGGGGACGACGAGCGCGCCGACCGGATCGAGAGGGCGCTCAAGGACCGGCGGCCCGAGATGCAGTTCAAGGGTCGCGAACTTGCGGCGCTTCGGTACGCCGAAGTCCTGACCCTTCAGCCCGGGAAAGTCTCTGAAGATCGCGTTCGCACGCTTCGCGAAACGGGCTGGGATGACGGCGAGATCCTGGAGATGAACCAGATCATCTGCTACTTCAATTACGCCAACAGGCTGCTCAACGGACTTGGCGTGACCACGGCCGGCGACGTGGTCGGATATTACGCAGAAACGTGACGGCTCGAAATGGCGTCCGAGAAAGCCGGCAGGCACATAGATGAAGCCATCGGGCAGTCGTTGAAGGAGCTCCGGCGCGAACACGGCCATTCCGCCAGGGCGCTTGCGGAGCTCTCCGGCGTGTCCGCCGCCATGGTGAGCCGCATCGAGAACGGACTCGTGAGCCCGAGCATCTCCACGCTCGCGGCGCTCGCCGAGGCGCTGAGCGTTCCCATCGTGTCGCTGTTTCGCGAGGCGCGCACCGACCACACGGACTTCACCCTGGTGCACGCCGGCGAGGGCTTGAAATCCACCCGCCTCACCGAAGGGCATCGGCACGACTACGTGAATCTCGCCCTTCACGCACGCAAGGATCTTCGCTTCCAGGCCCGCAGGGTGACCCTGACCCGGGATGGCGGCAAGCCACCGACCTATGTCGGCCACGGCGTCGTTTTCGTTCAGGTGCTCTCCGGCCAGGCAGTCTATCGTTACGGTCAGCAGCACCTGACCCTGTCCGAAGGTGACAGCCTGAGCGTGGACGCCGAACTGAACCACGGGTTCGTGGACGTCCTGACGCCGGAGTTCGTGTTTCTGACCGTCCAGGCAGAGCGCCCCTGAGCGGCCAGGCATGGCACGCGAACTCACCAGCAACCTGACGGACGGCCCGATCAGCGGTCACTTTCGGACGCTCGCCGTCCCTGCCGCGATCGGGATGCTGTTCAACACGCTCTACAACGTCGTGGACATGTTCTTTGCCGGCCTGCTGTCCACCAGTGCGCAAGCCGGCATCTCCCTGGGGTATCAGGCCTTCTACATCGCCCTGTCCATCGGCTTCGGCCTCGGCGCCGCAATGGGAGCCGTCGTCGGGAACGCTCTTGGGGCGAAGGACCGGCGCGCCGCCCGACGGCTTTCGGCACAAGGCGTCACGTTCGGCGCCATTGCGGCCGTGGTCCTTGTGGTGATCGGATCATGGTACGGCCCGGCGCTCGTGCAGCTCGTGTCCGAGCCCGGACCTTATCGTGACGCCGGGACGCGATACTATCTGCTTCTTTCCCTGGCGCTGCCCTGCTTCATGATCGCCTATGCCTGCAACGGGGCGTTGCAGGCGCACGGCGACGGGCGGTCGATGCAGCATGCCCTGATTGCCGCGTTCCTTGCCAACATCGTCCTCAACCCGCTGCTGATATTCGGCATTCCCGGCCTCTGGGCCGGGATCGGCTTCGACGGGCTCGCGGTGTCCACCGTCTTCAGCCAGGCCGGCGTGATGATCTATCTGCTGTGGAAGCTGCTGAGGCTTGCGACGCTGTCCCGGGTGCGGACCCGGCATTTCGCGCCCCGAGGTCCCGAGCTTCGGGAAATCTTCCTTCAGACGTCCCCGACCGCATTCGCGCTCATGATCATGATGCTGTCAGGTTTCGTGGTGCAGTTCGTTCTCAAGGGTTTCGGCGAACACGCAATTGCCGGGTTCGGCATTGCCATCAGGCTCGAGCAGATCCTGTTCCTCCCGGTTCTCGGAGTGACCGGAGCGCTGCTCCCCATCGCGGCCCAGGCGTTCGGCGCCCGCGACCATGATCGCGTGCGCGAAGCCCTCCTCTTTTGCTGGAAGGTCGGGTTCTTCATGACCGCCGGTGCGTTGCCGATCATCTGGATCCTCGGCGGCCCCGTGCTTGCACGATTCACCCAGGATCCGGACGTGATCCGAGTCGGCCTCGCCTACCTCCGGGTCGAGAGCCTGATCCTTCCGGCCTACATGATGCTCTTTGCAATCAACTCTTTCCTGCAGGCTCTCAAGCGCCCGATCTGGACCGTCTGGATCAGCCTCTACCGGCAGGCTTTCGGCATTGCATTCTTTGTCTGGCTGTTTGTCGGCGTGCTTCACCTCAACGAGATCGGCGTCTGGTTCGGAATCGCCGCCGCCGTCACGACCGGACTGATGATCTCGATGATCATCGCGTCGCGCGTGGCAACGGAGAGCATTGGCGGCCTCTGGCGGGCGTCAGCGCGTCGGGGCGCCTGACCTAATCCCTTCCGTTCAGCGCATCGTCGAACGTCTTTCGAGCCGCGGCACTATGGATGTAGTCGTAGTTTCTCGGATACGGTTCGCCAGGCACCGTCTCGATGCTGACCATCTGCGGACCGGCAAGTTCGAGAATGCGAGGCAACGCGGTGGCAAAGTCGTCCAGCTCGTCAAACGACTGCGACGTGGCGAATCCGGCAGCCGTGGCGAAGCCCGCAAAGTCGACGTTCCGGGCATTCGGGATCGGCTGGTCGCCGTTCACCTCGTAGACGCGGTTCGCAAACACGAAATGATGGAAGTTGGTGACGCCTGCGCCGGCAACGGTGACGAGCGCTCCGAGATTCATGAGCAGCGAGCCATCGCCGTCAAGGACGAACACCCGTCGCTCCGGATTGGCCAGCGCGAGGCCCAGCCCGTGCGACGCCGCCTGCCCCATTGCGCCGACGGCCACGTAGTTCAGCGGCCTGGGATTGATCGCCATCCAGTCGAAGTTCGTCTGGTACACGGCCACGACAATGTCGTCGTCGCGCACGAGCGGCACGAGAGCGCGAAGTGCGTCATCACGCTTGATGGTCATGGCGCCACCGGCGCCCGGCCAATCAGGAACACATGCGGACGCGAGTTCGCGTATGCTTCGTCAATCAGGCGAACGATGCTTTCGGCGTCCTCCGGCTCCTCGATCGAGGAGTGCGAAATCGCCATTGCGCTGAGCACCGGGCCGACGATCCTTACCCCGTAGGCCGCGGACTTGCTCGCGGGAAGATGTGGCTCCTTCTCCAGGAGACCGACCAGCATGACGACCGGCCGCCGGTAGTCGACGCCGATTGCACGGACGGCGTTGAGGGAGTCCATGAGTCCGGTCTGCTGCATCAGCAGCACCGCCCGCGTCCCGTTGCAGGACATCGCGGCACAGATGGAGACGCCTTCGTCCTCCTTGCAGACCCGTGTCAGGCGAATCTCCGGGTCACGCGATATCGGCCAAAGCAGTCCGTCGCTCGTGACGATGTCGGGCAGTGCAACGACCTCTCGAACTCCGCTTTCCTTGAGGAGTTCGATTATGCGCGCGCCCGAGGGGTGAGCCACCTTCACCCTTGTCCCTGCCGATGCGGGTGCGATCGTCATTTCGCCTCCATGAGGTGGCATTCGAGCGCACTGGCGGCTGCGTCCAGCTCGTGCTGCAGCCCAATCGAGACCCTGAAGAAGCTGGCATAGGCTGGCGAGTTCATGCGCCGGACCCGAATTCCCCTCTCGCCGAGCGCAACAACCGCAGATTCCGCCTGCGCTGCCTCAGGCATCCTGACAAGTACGAAGTTGGTCTGCGACGGAACGCAGCCCACGCCAAGGCGGGTCAGCCGGCTGCAGAATCGCTCCAGAAGCGCACGGTTTTCCCGTCGGACGAACGCGACATGCGCCTGGTCTTCGAGCGCCGCCATCGCTGCCGCGACGGAGGGCGCCGCCATGGGGAAGGTCAAGCCGATCCTCCGCACCGCGTCGACCACGTTCCGTGGGCCGTGAGCCCAGCCCACGCGTGCTCCGGCAAGTCCGTAGATCTTCGAGAACGTCCGGCAGACAACCACGTTGGCGGATCGCGCGACAAGGTCATGCCCGGAGCCGTAGTCGTCGGCCCAGGCATATTCGGCATATGCGCAATCCAGGATCAGGAGAACGTCATCGGGAAGTGCGGCGTGCAGCCGTTCGACCTC
>VXPN01000097.1 GCA_009839535.1 Boseongicola sp. SB0662_bin_57
CGAAGGTGCCCGGGGTTCTGGCCCAGATCACGGGCATTGGCGATTTTGCCAACATCGTGGCCCAGGCGCGCTACGTCCACCTGGCTTTTGCGCTGAGCCTCGCGACGCTGGCCTTTCCGATGTTCGGCCACAGAAACCGCATTCCGGTCTACGACTGGATCTTGCTGATCCTGGGCGTTGCCTCCTGCCTCTACCTTGTCATCTTCCGCTTTGAGATTGCCGACCGGCCGGGCTTGTGGACCACGACGGACATCGTCGTCTCCGGCATCGGCATGTGCGTGTTGATGGTGGCCGTCTTCCGCTCGCTCGGCCTGCCGCTGGTGATCATCGCCTCGGCCTTCCTCGCGCTGACCTTCTTCGGCGGCTACTCGGATTGGGTGGGCAGCATCACCAACTATGGCGGCGCGTCATTTGCCAAGGCGATGGGTCACTATTGGATGCAGACCGAAGGCGTGTTTGGAGTCGCGCTTGGCGTGTCCACGACAATGATCTTCCTCTTCGTGTTGTTCGGAGGGCTTCTGGAAAGGGCGGGCGGCGGCAACTGGTTCATCAAGGTGGCCATCGCGCTGCTCGGCGCGCTTCGAGGCGGCCCGGCAAAGGCGGCGGTGCTGTCATCGATGATGACCGGCATGATCTCCGGCTCGTCCATTGCCAACACGGTGACCACCGGAACCTTCACCATCCCGTTGATGAAACGCATCGGCTTTGCGCCGGAAAAGGCCGGCGCGGTCGAAGTGGCCTCGTCAACCAATGGCCAGCTCACGCCGCCGGTGATGGGGGCCGCGGCCTTCCTGATGGTGGAATATGTCAACATTCCCTACTTCGATGTCATCAAGCACGCCTTCCTGCCGGCGATAATCTCATACATCGCGTTGCTCTACATCGTACATCTGGAAAGCCTGAAGCTGGGCCTGCAGGGACTGAAAAAGCCAGGGCGGCAAATTGGCGTGATCATGATCCTGTTGCTTTTCCTGACCGGTTTCCTGGGCATGGCGGTGATCACCTTCCTCGTGATTGGCTTCCGTGGCCTGCTGGAGACGGTGACGCCCGGCGCCTCGATCTATCCGGCGCTCGTGCTCTTGCTGCTGGCCTACCTTGCGCTTGTGTACGTGGCATCGAAGTTTCCCGATGTTGTCGTCGATGATCCCGACAGCAAGGTGGTCGAGGCGCCACGGTTGACGCCCACGTTCCTGGGCGGCGCGTACTATGCCCTGCCGATCTTCGTCCTTGTCTGGAACCTGATGGTACGCACGGAGGATCTGGATCGCCTCTCGCCAGCGCTCTCGGCCTTCTGGGCGACAGTCGCCATGATCATCGTGGCACTGACGCACCGGCCTTTGAAGGCGATGTTCCGCGGCAGTGCCGACAGTGTCCAGGCCCAGGCGCAGACCAGCTGGCACGACTTTGTCGGCGGGCTTGAAAGCGGCGCGCGCAACATGATCGGGATCGGCGTTGCGACAGGCGCGGCGGGCATCATCGTGGGAACCATTTCGCTCACTGGCGCTCATCAGATCATCGGCCAGGTGATCGAGGCCATTGCCGGCGACAACCTGATGATCCTGCTGATACTTGTGGCGGTGCTTTCATTGATCCTGGGCATGGGCCTGCCGACCACGGCCAACTACATCGTGGTCTCGTCGCTCATGGCGCCAGTCATCGTTTCGGTGGGCGCACAGTCGGGCCTCATCGTGCCGCTCATCGCCGTGCACCTCTTCGTGTTCTATTTGGGTATACTGGCGGATGACACGCCCCCGGTGGGCCTCGCCGCCTACGCGGCGGCGGCCATATCACGCGGTGACCCGATCAAGACAGGCATCGTGGGATTCAGCTATGACATCCGCACTGCGCTCCTGCCCTTCATGTTCATCTTCAACACGGATCTCCTGCTGATCAACGTGGGCCCTGCCAAGGCGGTACTGGTGTTCCTTGTCTCTCTGATCGCCATGCTGGTCTTTGCCGCGGCCACTCAAGGCTATTTCATCGCCAAGTCGCGCAAATGGGAAACCGTGGTCATGCTGCTTGTGGTGTTCATGCTGTTCAGACCGGATTTCTTCCTCGATCAATGGCAGGAAAGGTATGCCGAGACGACAGGCCCTGCTGCGCTGACCGCGCTCGAAGAGCTGCCGGTCGGCTCAACGGCAAGGTTGCGCGTTTCGGCCCCAGACTTCGACACGGGTGAGGTGGGCACGATCACGCTGGCCTTCACGGCCGAAGCCGATGGCACAGGCCTGGAAAGGCTGGAGGCCGTTGGGTTGACGGTGCTGGTGAGCGACGGGATCCTCGCATTGGACGAACCCTTCCCGGGCACGCCCTACTTCGAAAAACTGGCCAATGACTACGATTTCTACGGCGACACCCCGGCCCAGATCGAGGCGGTTGCGGTCTAAAACGACCGGATGCCGAAGGAGATCTTTTTCATCCCGGCGCTGCTTATCCTGTTGGTCATTGTCGCAATTCAGCGCACACGCGCCACGCAACCCGCCTTTTGAGCAACTGTCGGCGCTTCTGTCTCCACTCATGCCACGAGGTCGTGAGCAGGTGCCTGGATCTTGCGTCTCAGAACTCGTGGAAATGCTGATGCGGCGGGAAACCCCTGCGGAACTTGATCGCAAGTCAATGCAGGCAGGCAGGATCCTCACGACGTGCCTGCTGCCGCCAATCAGTTTTCGTGGAGCGCGATCGCCATGGCGAATGGCCGGCGTCCCTGCCCGTGACCAGACATTGAGCGGGTCCGCGTTGAATCGCAAGCGCCTCAGGCTGCCTCGTTCAGGCGCGCCACGTAGCGGGCAAGCGTGTCAATCTCGAGATTCACCTTGTCGCCCGACTTTGCCTCACCCCAAGTCGTGACAGCCCTGGTGTGAGGGATGAGATTTATGTCGAAGCTTGCGCCGTCAACCTCGTTCACCGTCAATGACGTGCCGTTCAATGCAACCGACCCCTTGGGGGCAATGAACCGGGCGAGTTCATGCGGGACGTCGAGAACCATCCTCGTGCAATCGCCCTCGTCGCGGATGTTCCTGACCACAGCGATTCCGTCGACGTGCCCCGAAACGATATGTCCTCCGATCTCGTCACCAACCTTGAGGGCGCGTTCCAGATTGATTCGCCGGCCCGGTTCCCATTGGCTCAGATTCGTCTTGGAAAGCGTTTCCTCACTCGCCTGCACGGCAAACCATGTGCACGGGCCGCTGCCCACATCAATCAAGGTCAGACAGACACCGTCACATGCAATCGACGCCCCGACTTCGAGGCTGCCAGCTTCGTAGGAGGTTCCAATCCTGACATCGAGGACGCCTGCACGCTCGACGCTGAGGATTTCACCGATGCCGGTCACAATGCCAGTGAACATGACTTCGCCTTTCGCTGCGTCGGTTCAGGTAGACCCCTTGAGCCGCTTGCGCAAGGGTCTCGGGCATTGTGGTCCCTGGCCCTCGGCTCGCCGGCCTGGTTCGCTGCACCAACTGGCTGCAACCTCTACCTCAACGCCCACCATCGCAAGGAGCCATTGCATCCAAGCGGTCACGAACGACATCGACATGATCTTCGAGCCCTCGAACATTGACTTCCGGGAAGCCATTGAAGTCGCGGCGAACCGAAACTCTCGGCATGGCAAGGCAATGATGTCGCGGAAATCCAATCTGCGTCCTGCATGTCGGCGATCAGGTCTTCCCGCAATTCCAATGCGAGCAAGACTTCTTCCAGAACTCGTCCCGCAACGAAGTCATTGTTGCCGCGCTCGCAACGGACTCCGAATCCGGCCGCAAGGCATGAATGCCCTGGCGAACCCAGCGGGCAAGTCGCATCGCAAGGCGACCCATCAGGACGTGCTTGACGCGCCGCGCCACATGGTGGCCGAAGTGCTGGCGGGCACGCTTCATGCCCAGCCGGGACTGGCCATGCGGCACGCTTGGGCGAGTTCGGTTCTGGGAGGTGAACTGGTTGGGCCGTTTGGGCGCGGGCGCGGCGGCTGGTGGATCGTGGACGAACCGGAATTGCATCTGGGTGACGACATTGTCGTGCCAGACCTCGGAGGCTGGCGTCGCGAGACGATGCCCGAATTTCCCGATGCAGCCTATTGCACCATCGTACCCGACTGGGCGTGCGAAGTGCTCTCGCCCTCAACCCGTCGAATCGATCAGAACGAGAAACGGGCGATCTACGCCCGGGAGGCGTCTCGCATCTCTGGTTCGTGGATCCCGATGCGAGGACACTGGAAGGGTTCGTGTTTCGCAAGGGCCACTGGGTGCTGCTGGCCACGCTTGCCGATGATGCGTCGGTCTCGCTGCCTCCCTTCGACACCATCAGCTTTCCACTTGATGCGCTCTGGCCCGAAAGCGCTACGTCGGATGGTGACGCAAGCAGATAGTTGGATGGAGCGCCCGTGAAGGCGACCAAGCAAGGCCACAGCCAGCCAAGCGAATTCACGGAATCCGGGATTGGCGCCGTGATCGCCATCTTTCTGAATTCGACGCCAATGCCTTGATCATCCCGCTGGAAACGACGGGACAAGTCGGCCGGACGACGTGCCTGGTTCTATGCGGATCCGAAAGCCGCTCGGATCGGCGCTTCCAAATTTCCGTGTGCGTCGGTGTTCCTGCCGAATCGACAAAGAGGACCGAAACCTGAAAATCCCGTCCGCCCTGTCGGACTGGACCGTGTATCCGATGACTGCGGTTCCCCACCGTACCTGTCCGCTCACGCGGAATCGCGAAGCCTCAAGCGACGTCATGACCGAGTGCGGTCGCGCGATCGTTCGGAATTCTCTCGCAGTGTCAATTCAATCTGCGTTGCCTTGCCGCCAGACATGCATGATGTCCGCACCGACCCGACGCTGTTCCGTCAACTCGAACTCCGGAGCCATCGAAAGCTGACCGATGCCGAGGGTGCCAAGCGACGGCTTGCCCTCCGCCCCCAAGACCTTGCCCGCCGAAAAGACCACCAGCTGATCAACCAGCCCTGCTGACAAGAGCGAAGCCGCAAGCGTACCGCCACCTTCGCACAAGATCCGTGTCAGGCCGCGCGCTCCCAGAATCTGCATCAGGCTTGCAATGTCGACCTGCCCCTCGGACACCGGAACGGGCAGGAGATCTGCACCCGCCAATCTCCACTGCACCGCGTCCTCGCTCTCTTCCCGCCGATGAGCCAGCCAGACCGGCCCTGCCTCTTCAAGCCTCTCCGTGAGCCGGCACCGGGCAGAGAGGGCCTGGTTTCCGCCCACGACGATGCGAACCGGCTGGCGAACGTCACCCAAGCCACGCACCGTCAATCTGGGGTCGTCGAACCGGACGGTTCCAGCCCCGACCATCACCGCGTCATGTGACATGCGCAGCGCATGGGAGACGCGACGGGCCTCCTTGCCCGTGATCCACCGGCTTTCGCCGGTAGCCGTCGCGATCCGCCCGTCAAGGGTCGCCGCCAGTTTCAACGTGACAAACGGGCGACCTTTGGCAACCCGCATCAGGAATCCTGCATGGGCTTCACGCGCAGCGCCCGCCAAGAGGCCGACGTCCACGGTGATGCCGGCTCTGCGAAGGCGCTCTATGCCGCGCCCCGCCACCCTGCCGTCCGGGTCCTCCATTGGAACGACCACGCGGCTCAGGCCAGCCTCGATCAGCGCATCGGCACAGGGCGGCGTTCTTCCTTCGTGGGCACAGGGTTCCAACGAAACATACGCCGTCCCTCCATTGGCGGCATGCCCCGCCTGCGCCAATGCACGCGTCTCCGCATGTGGCGCACCACGATTTCCGGTCCATCCACGCCCGACAACGCGACCGTCCAATACGATCACGCACCCCACCGCCGGGTTTGGCCACACGCGCCCAAGCCCGCGACGCCCAAGCGCCAGCGCATGCGCCATGTGGCGGGTGTCGGCTGCAGTCACTCGTTCCTTTGGGCGGGCCGAAGCTCGCTCACGAACTTGTCAAAATCATCTGCGGCCTGGAAATTCTTGTAAACGCTTGCAAATCGCACATAGGCCACCGTGTCGATCCGATCCAGGCTCTCCATCACGATCTCGCCAATGGTCGTCGAAGGAACGTCCGTCTCGCCCATGCTTTCCAGCCTGCGGACGATGCCGCTGATCATCTGGTCGATTCGATCCGGTTCGATCGGGCGCTTCTGCATGGCAATGCGAATGGAGCGTTCCAGCTTGTCGCGGTCGAAATTCTCCCGCTTGCCGCTCGACTTGATAACCACGAGATCGCGCAGTTGAACACGCTCGTAAGTCGTGAACCGTCCGCCACATGCCGGGCAGAACCGTCGTCTTCGGATCACCACATGGTCTTCTGCCGGACGCGAGTCCTTGACCTGCGTGTCTGTGCTTCCGCAAAACGGGCAGCGCATGATACGTCCCTCCTGACTGTGTCTAGGGGAACCTGCCCCTCTTCTGCACAGGCACTATAGGGCACCTCCATCATTTTGGGTAGAGGCCAATTCAACGCGCCATATGCGCCGATGAGCCGTCATCCCCGACGGACACGGGTTCGAGCACCAGAAACCTCGTTCCGGCCGAGTTGAGCCGCTCCTCCGAGGTGACTTCGAAGCCCCGCCCCGTGAACTCCTCGACAGGATCGGCGCGCCGTGCGTCCGAGAACACGGGCAGCCCGGAGCCGAACCGGATCGGTTCGACCGTCAGGTGCACGCGATCGATGGCTCGATGGGCAAGAAACCAGTCATGGACGCGCGTGCCCCCCAGAATCAGGCCGCGGGCAAGGGCATGAACCTCGCATACGCGCCCGGGAAGCATCCGCGGGGTCAGGCGCCCCGGATCCACCCAAAGTTGAGATGGCCTTCTCCAGCCACCCAGCTTGGTCGAGAACACGATCCGCCGTCGGTCGGGCCTGTCGGCCGCTTCGTGCGTGTGCCGTCCCATGATCGACCAGTCTACAGCCTCCACGTCGAGAAGGAAAAGCTCCTGTTCCTCCGCACTTGCCCAAGCCTGGGGAGGCTCTCCGACCGAACGTGCAATGAAGCCATCCTCGGAGACGACGACCGTAAGCAGAAATTCGCTCATTCCGACTTGAGAAAGGCCTCGAAGGCGGCAGCATGGTCCGGGTGCCAGCGCGAAAGCGCCGGCCGGTTCTCAATGATGTCGCCGATCGCCCAAGCCATGCGCCTTT
>VXPN01000463.1 GCA_009839535.1 Boseongicola sp. SB0662_bin_57
TCTGGGACGGCGACATGAAGATCGACATTCCTGAAGCCCGAGAAGGTTTCAGTGCGCCTCCAGATGAATTGGCGATCGCCATTCGCTCTGACCTGAACGACGAGCGTTATCGTTACGAAAAGCGCAAGTTCGTCGATCAACATAACGCGGTTGTCCCAAAGCCGTTTTATGGATTTGATCACTATGATTCCGTTGTGCGCCACGGCACCATGAACGGCGGCAACTACGAATACTGGTTGAAGGAGAATGCGCCCGAGGTCCTGTGCCTTCGTGGCCCGAACAATCAGTTTCCACACGAGTACTCCGTTCCACAGGCAATTCGCACAAAGGTCCCGGAGGAGTATTACGCCACCAGCTATATCGCCGACCGGGCCGCCAGGTGGATCGAAGGCCGCAAGGGCAATCCGAAACCCTTTTTTCTGATGGTGTCCTTCCCGGACCCGCACCATCCGTTCAATCCGCCTGGCAAATACTGGGACATGTACAAGCCCGAGGACATGCCTGTGCCTGCCGCATATGAGGCCAACGACTGGGACCCACCCGAATACGTCAAGATCGCCGAACGCGATCGCGCCAACGATCCCTCGCTTGGCCAACGGACGGGGTATACTCTTGCCGTTTCAAAGAAAGAGGCGCTGGAAGCTCGCGCGTTGACATGCGGCATGATCGCGATGGTCGACGATGCCGTGGGCAAGGTGCGGAAGGCGGCCGTCGATGCAGATGTTGCAGATGCAACGGTGCAAATGTTCACCTCCGACCATGGAGACCACCTTGGGGACCATCGGCTTCTTTTCAAAGGGGCTGAACAATATGACACGTTAACCCACGTGCCGTTCATTTGGGCCGATCCGAGAGGCGAGCAAGGGGTCCGAACGGACAAACTTGCGCAGACCCATGATATTGGCACAACAATCCTTGAGCATGCGAAGGTCGAGCCCTCGCTGGGGATGCAAGGTGCCGTATTGGGCGTCGCTGGCGGCGAAGGGCGCGAGTCCGCGCACATTCAATATGAAACCCAAAGAACGCAGGAAGCCTTCGGGACGCGCCCAAGGGTACACACAATAATTCACAAGAAATGGCGACTCTCCATGTACCTCGGAAGATGTCCAAACGAGCTCTTTGATCTCGAATTGGACCCTGGCGAAATGGAAAATCTCTGGAATAGCCCTGATCATTCGGACGTCAGGTCCCGACTGCTCGAAAAACTGGCCCAACTTGAGATTGCGAACGTCGACAGGGTTCCGTTGCCCACTGATCAAGCCTGAGACGTGAATTTCAGACGAAAAACGACAGAAAGCAAGGACAAGCCACGATGAGCACGGAGAAATACGAGAATCGCCAGAACTTCGAGATGAGCCATTGGCCCGAATTGCGCTAGGCATGGAACGACATGTTGAAGCTGATTTTCCCCGGGCGCGAGGTATCCGGCGAGTTGAAGCAGATGGTCTTCACCGTAGCAAGTCTCGCAAGCGGCTGCGTCCATTGTCAGTCTCATGGTTCCTATCATCTCCACAAGATCGGGATGCAAGATGAGAAGATACAAGCGTTGTGGAGCTTCGAATCGTCGGATCTTTTTTCTGATGCGGAGCGTGCCGCGCTCAGTCTGGCCCTTGCTGCGGGTGCCGCGCCAAATGCATCCGGACCCGAGCACTTTGTCGAGCTGCGCAAGCATTTCACGGACATGCAGATCATTGAAATCCTTGCTGTAATTGCGGCGGGCGGCTATCTGAACCGTTGGAACGACACGATCGCAACAGTGACCGATCAGGAATCCATCGATTGGGCCGAGCAGGTTCTCAAGCCTGTCGGATGGGATGCCGGAAAACACGTTGGCGAAGCGCACGAACAACGCAAGGCCCACCCGATCACGCTTGGATGGACCAACAAATAGGGATCCCGAAGCGAAAGTAGGGCGGCGGCCTTGCTCAAATTCCTTGGCGCATTGGATGCAATATTGGCGCGTCAGGCAGGTAATCTGCGCAACCGCGTGATCCCGAAAAATGGCCGTCTGGGCCACGTGCCGCTCTTTTGTGCACTCGTCGGCATTGATCACACGATCGACCAATTGCAGCGCCCATTGGCGATCCCCGTCTTAACGCGCCGTTCCGGTCCTTGCACGATCCGCGTCCGCCCTGTCGGCCAGCCTTGTGAATCGCTCTGCCTCGGTCTTGGGCGAAAGCGGTCCTGGCGGCGTTGGATTTTCGACAAACCAGTCCATGGTTCCGACGAGGCCGGCCCTCGCAGTAAAATCCATGCGGCCGAAGCATTTGCCAAGGTTAGGATTTCGGTCAGTTCTTCGAGCACTGTCACGGCCTGGATGAACTCATCGATGGCCATCCCTTCATCTATGCCGCTGCGCGTGGCATCGGCGAAATGACGGCTGGCATCGCGGCAGTCGGACAGCGACTCCTTGATCGCTCCCGGCCCGACAAGCGGCTTGGTGCGTCTTGGGCCGAGCACTTCAGGCTCAAATGTTGAGCGGACATTCACGGTGTTCCCCCCAGGCATGAAGATGTCAGGCGCGTTCGTCGCGCAAAACTTCGACCTGGCGGAACCCATGCCTGAAGAGGCGTGGAAGAAGCTGACAACCATCGTGCTTGAGCGGGGGAGGTGGTTCATCTGCGCTCAGTTGCACATCACCACGGTCGGGCTGGACGAAATCCAGGTCCGCTCCGTCGTGGCCCTCGACCCCGGCGTGCGGACCTTCGTGACCGAATGCCCGGTGAACCACGCCGCCAGCTACGGCGACGGCTTCTACACGGACAAGGTGTTCCCGCTCCTGCTGCAGCTCGACCGCCTGGTCGGGCAGCGCGCGAAGGCAAGGTGCGAGGAATGGAAACGCCACTTCCGGAAGCGGATCGACAGGCTGGCCATCCGCGTCCGGAACCTTGTCGACGACCTGCACCGACGGGTTGCCCACGATCTCGTCCAGGCCTTCGACGTGACCCTGCTTCCTTCCTTCGAGACGAAGGAGATGAGCGCGAAAAAGGATCGCCGGATCAGGACGAAGACGGTTCGGTCGATGCTGGGCCTTGCCCACTGCCGGTTCAGGCAGAAACTCGAGTGGATGTGCCGGAAACACGGCAAGCGTTTGGTGACCTGCAACGAAGCCTACACGAGCAGGACGCGCTCTTGGGACGGCTTCGTCGACCAGAACCTTGGCGGCGCAAGAACGGTCTCGGACGGCAGGATCGTCGTCGACCGGGACATGAACGGCGCGCGGGGCATCATGCTGCGCGCGCTCTACGGCAACCTGGGCCGTTTTCGGGCGGCGTGCGCGGAAGTCGCGCTCGTTGCGGAACTCGTAAGGAGGCGAATGCTGACGACCTACACAGTTGAAATAATTGAAATATTTCTGCATCACGGGTACGCTTGCGCAACGAGTCAACACTATCGCAACACCGTGCACTGCATACGAGGGGCAAGCATTCGTGCATGCCGTGGAGATTCGGAAGTGCGCTCATTTCGAAAGCAGGAATTCCCCTAGTTTCTGCTGCGAGCGTCATGAGCCAGCTTGCATGGTCCACGGGTTCCCGGAACGGTTACCATGAGCGTAAGCAATCCCGCAAGCCGTGGCGGGCACGATTCTCGCATGGTATGATTTTGGCGCTTTCGCACGAATCACCGTGCCATGCACGTAGGCCTTGAAAACAAGGCTGAAGCGGCCATGACGCGTCCCCGCGACAACAACTGGCGAAGCCTGTCCGAGAGCGAATCCGCGAAAGTTCGTCGGAACTGGGAACGGGATTCGCGGGATTCGCCAAAACGTATGGTTCCGGCTTCGTGCCAGAACCTGGAAGCCCTTGTTTTCAAGGCTACGTCGGAATCATGCTTCCGCCATATGAGAACCGCACCCGCCGTGGCGCAATCATGCAGAGGGTGCAATTGATCGACATGGGCGAGCAACATCCCACAGCTGTGGCATTCGCAACGTGATTCACGACTGGCTGCCTTCCTTCGTGGACCGTCAACCGGCAGGCCGTTCGCCGACCTTGAGGAACGGAGCGTCGTGAAGCCCATGTCGACGAACCGGAACTCGTGTACAGCTCCTATCCTCGCCGTGCTTTCCTCCGTCCGGCGGGCCGGTCGGGCCTTGTTCGGTGATAGGCCGTGACAAGCAGGCCGTTCGCGACAACAGCTTCCTTCCCTGCCAGCCGCTCGAGCGCAGCGATCTGTTTCTTGAGTCCCCGGATGAGGCTTGCCGCATCCCGGTTTCTGAGCATGAAACGATCGGGACTGGTCTCGGTGCCGTGTTCAAGCAGGATGTCGATGTCAGATCTGCGAATGCCGCGCTGCGACATCCTTGCTTCTCCGTGGCGCGTAATTGCGATGCGTGTCATCGGACTTTCTCTTCCTGTGAAGCGATCGCGGCATCTACTCCGAGCCACTCGGTCAGTTCGCGCATGGATGCTTCGTTGGCCTCGGCCTGCGCATCCCGGAGCCATTGGCGATAGCCGGACTCGTCCTGCTCCTGCCTTGCCTTGAGGCATTCGTTCAGGTCGATGTCGCCGGACCAGATGCAGTCCAGGATTTCGTCGCCGTCTTCCTCCCCCGCCACAATGCCGGTGAGGTCGCCCAAGGTGTCGCCAGCGATCCGGTAGCTGGCGACCGTGTCACCCCCATGGGACTCGATGGAGTCCACGGCGTCTTGCGGCAACCCTTCCGCCTGGCAGCGAATGAAATGGACGAAAGGGCCTTCGTCGTCGTCTCGCCGGCGTTCGTATTCGATGAGGTGTCCGAATACGTCCCGCTGGCGGAGGGACTTCTCCTCCTCCTCCAGAATGTTTTCGGCGGAATGGCTGGCGGCGGCAACGATTGCTCCGAGATGCGCCGACCTTTCCACCAGCCCTTGACTGGCTTCGTCCCGCATCTTCCAGATCTCGTCGAGTCTCCGGCGCCGCTCCAGCAGGCTCCGTTCCGCCGCGATGAGAAAGAGCAGTGGCGCGATGTCAAGCACATCCATTGGCCGGATGCCGTAGCGTCTGGCCACGATCAGCAACGCTGGTGGAACATGGCGTGAGACCCACCGCTGCATTCTGGTGAAACCGAACGGTCGCTCAGTTGTCTCCAGATCGGGCGGCTTCGTCAGGACGTCCCACTTGACGCCAAGCGCCTTGCACAGAGGCTCACGCAGATGCGCCCGTACGCGGCTCGTCTCGCCTCGCTCCCAGCGGCTCACGGTGTCCTTGCTGCAGCGGATCTTCTCGGCAAGCTGCTGTTGCGTGAAGCCCCGCTTGCCGTTCGCCCGCTTGCGGTATGCCTTGACGGCCTCGGGGCAAATCGCGTCCCTTTCGTTCATGACAATCTCCTGTCACTTGAATGTCGGCAATAACTCACTTTAGGCATTTTTTGCCTATTTTATATCGCTATTTTATCATCATAAAGAGTCACAGACTGCAAGATTGTCTGCCTAAGTCGTCATTCATGTGTCGACATCAATCCTGGCTTTCTCGCTGGCCACCACTGCCTGGCAGGCGGAAATGCCGACTTCCGGCTCCCCGAGGCGTTGGCCGCAACCTCTGTCTGACGCAAGTAAGACAAAGATCATTGATGGACTCCGTCGCATTCCGGCACCAGCACGCCGGAATGGCGCGACTGATTCGGCACGCCGCACCGCACCACCAACGGCATCCCGACGCATCGGGTCGCCATCTCGGGATTCCCGGATGCCGTCTTCCTCGCGACGGTGACGTTTTCACCTTCCAGTGCCGCAACCGGGAGTCGAAGACCGGCGAACGACAAACGTGGCAGCGAACCCCGCTCGCCGCGGCAGCCAGAACAGCTTGGGCCTCTACATTTGCTCCGGTCCCGGACCGCCCGAAACCAGTCGCCGCCCGGACGCGTCGGCCGACGACAACGGATCGGCGGCCTCTGATGGCGGTCGGGTCTGCGCGACCCTGTCACAATCATCACCCTGAATCACGCGACCGCCACGGAACCCGGTCTCAATGCCCGCCGCGACTCAGACGGGAGCCCGCTTTCGCAAGGGATTGCGGTCGACAAGACTACCATGCACGCGACCTGCTTCCGGCGCCGACCAACCCACGGCGTAAGGACATGCATCTTCCTGCCGGCACCCGAGAGCGGTCCGCCAGTTATCCGTGCTCCTTTCGTCCCGGCCATGCCCCGCAGGTTCATGCATTTGCATCGGCTTCCAAAAACGGCAGCAGAAGAATCAGTCCAGGGGATCGAAGCCGCAGAGTGATGAGGCGTACAGTGCCGCTAGCGCCGCCATGTGACCGTCGAAGCTCGCTTCAACGTCATGCCCGGAGAAGCCCAGCATGGCGCGGAAGTCCCGGGATTGCATGATGTGCAAGATGAATTCAGTCGGACGCCTTTGTTTCATGCGCATGTTGGTCGGTGTTGCAAAGAACAGTGTTGTTCTGTCGTCAGGCTTGACGACTTGGGCGTCAAAGACTCTCTCGTTCCCGTTCGCCGACACGGTCCCGATCCTTGGCAATGGCCGCCCGAGGCCGGTTCCGGCATCGACGGCGAATCCGATCCGGATGTCCCCGTTGACGTGGCAGATTGCGACCATTCGAGCCGACCCCGCTGTCGGCTGAACCTGAACGATGCGTCGAGCCATCATTTTGCTGCCCTCCGAGATTTGCAGCGTCGGCGTCTCGACAAGAATGGTCTGTGCATGCAACGCGCCCTTCGTGCCGAGAAGGCCTGTCGCGGCAACCAGGATCGTCGCAACGGTCTTGATCATCGTTTTTCCTCCACCTCGCGTTCGCACCCTGCCATGTGCCACAATTCGGGAAAAACTCATGAGAGGAATCGCGTGACGCATGCAAGGTTCGGCACCGCTGTTTCCTGTCTTCGGCGGCCTGCGAGACGCCGGCAGACTTCCGGTCAGTGGGCGAAGGTGCGGATTTCGCCCGGAGCGACGCGGAAAGCGCTTTCTGGACGGCATGTCGGCGGTTTCCGGCCATCCACCAGTCGCCCCAGGTCCGTCAGCCGCATGGCAAACGAGTGGCAAACAATCGAATTCGATCTGTCGCATTCGCCAGGCAGCCCGTGTCCTCGACAACGCCAACCCTTCCGCCAGCGAAAGCAACCGTTCGAACGGGCCGTGCCGCCGTGAACGACCGGAGGT
>VXPN01000281.1 GCA_009839535.1 Boseongicola sp. SB0662_bin_57
TGATCTTCGGCATCGCGCGGGTGATCCCCGGCGATCCGGCGCGAATCGCGCTGGGCCCGAACGCGACCGAGGAACAGGTGGCCAACCTGCGCGAGGCGCTGCACCTCAACGATCCGGTCGTGGTTCAATACGGACACTTCGTTGCCGACCTCCTGCAGGGCGATCTCGGCGTTTCGCTCTATACCAACCGTCCGGTCACGCTGGACATCGCGCAGTTCCTGCCCGCAACGCTTGAGCTTGTCTTCTTTGCCGGGGTGCTGATGGTCGGCATCGGCCTGCCGCTCGGCATGTGGTCGGCACGTTACCGCGGGCGCTGGCCCGACCACCTGATCCGCGTTGTTTCGCTCCTTGGCGTCTCGGCGCCGAGCTTTGTCTGGGCAGTGATCCTGATGCTCCTCTTTGCGTTTTTCCTGCCTGTCTTTCCGATCGCAGGACGGATCACGGACAGCTTCGAGATCACGCGCGTGACCGGCTTCCTGCTGGTTGACACGCTGCTTGCCGGGAACGGCGCCGCTTTCGCCGACGCGCTTTGGCACATCTTCCTGCCCGCCTTTGCGCTGGCGGTTTCCGGCATCGGGCAGGCGGCACGGCTGACGCGCGCGAACATGGTCGAGACCTACGACAGGCCTTATGTCGAGATGGCCCAGGCCTATGGTTTCTCGGCGAGACGCATCGCCGCGAAATACGCGTTCAAGCCGTCGCTGATTCCCTCGCTGACCATCATCGGGCTCGATTTCGCCGCCATGCTGGGGAACGCCTTCCTGGTCGAGGCCGTCTTCGCCTGGCCGGGCCTCAGCCGCTATGGCGTTGCCGTGATCCTCAGGAAGGACCTCAACGCGATCATCGGGACCGTGCTGATCATCTCTGCCACGTTCCTGATCGTGAACCTGATCGTCGACCTGTTGATTGCGTTCCTCAATCCGCGCATTCGCCATTCGGAGCGCGGCGCTTCATGAGACGCACGATCATCATCCTGCTTCGCAATCCGCTGTCGCTGCTCGGCGCCGTCCTGGTGGCCGCGGTCGTGCTTTCGGCCGTTCTGGCGGACTACATTGCGCCGTTTCCCGGGCATCGCGGGGCGGTGGTCGACTTCGTCCACTTCAACCAGGGTCCCACGGCACGGAATGTCATGGGCACGGATCTCGTGGGCCGCGACCTCTTCAGCCGGATTCTCTACGCCTTCCGCATCTCGCTGATCCTCGGCGTCGTGGTGCTGGCCATCGCTCCGCCGATCGGCACGCTCGTCGGGCTCTTTGCCGGCTACCTTGGCGGCCGCGCCGAGTTCGTGCTCATGCGCCTGACGGATGTCTTCCTGTCCATTCCGCCGCTGGTGCTGGCGATCGCCATGATGGGCGTGCTGGAGCCGACGCTCATGAATGCCATGCTGGCGGTCACGGCGATGTGGTGGCCGTGGTACGCGCGGCTGGTCTACAACATCGCACGCTCCGAGCGCGAAGAGGGCTACGTGCTTGCCGCGGAGGTCATCGGCGCCTCGACGCTGCACGTCACGCTCCGGGAAATCCTTCCGAACTGCCTGCCCGCCATCATCACCAAGATGACGCTCGACATGGGCTTCGTCATCATAATCGCCTCGTCGCTGTCGTTCCTCGGCCTGGGCGTGCAGCCGCCAACGCCGGATCTCGGCAGCATGGTGGCCGAAGGCGCGCGCTACCTGCCGGACAGCTGGTGGCTGACGGTGTTCCCTGGCCTCGCGATCCTGATTGCGGTCTTCGGTTTCAACCTGGTCGGTGACGCATTGCGCGAAATCCTGGGGGCGGACCAGTGAGCGACGTTCTGGAAGTCCGCGACCTTCGCCTGCGATTTCGGGGCTACTCCGGCACGTCAGAAGTGCTGCACGGCATCTCGCTCAACATCCGCGCCGGCGAGCGCGTGGCGCTGGTCGGCGAGAGCGGGTCGGGCAAGTCGGTGACCGCGCGAATCGTGCTGGGGCTCTTGCAGGAGCTGCCGTCCGCGCAGGTCGACGGCGGCCTCTTCTTCGAAGGCGAGGACCTGAACAGGCTCAGCCGCCGCCAGTGGCGGGCGCTTCGCGGCACGTCGATCTCGATGATCTTCCAGGACCCGACCTCGTCGCTGAACCCGGTCTTCACCATAGGAACCCAGTTCGCCGAAGTGCTGCGCCGACGCGACCCGAGACTCTCGCGCGAGGCTGCGGACGAGCGGGCGGGCACGCTGCTGCAATCGGTCTCGATCCACGACCATGCCAGGGTGCTCGGCGCCTATCCGTTCCAGCTTTCGGGCGGCATGAACCAGCGGGTCGTCATCGCGATGGCGCTGGCCAACCATCCTTCGCTCCTGATTGCGGACGAGCCCGGAACGGCGCTCGACGTGACCGTGCAGGCGCAGACGCTGAAGCTGATGCACGAACTGGTCGAGCGGAGCGGCACCGCGGTCCTCTTCATTTCGCACAATCTGGGGGTGGTGCGGGAATTTGCCGACCGGGTCTTCGTGATCTATCGCGGGCGCATCGTCGAGCAGGGGCCCACCCCTGCGATCTTCGAGGATCCCGGCCATGCCTATACCCGTGCGCTGATGGCGGCCGTGCCGCGCATCACGGGCGGCGGCCTTCCGGAACTGAGCGACAGCGAGTCGGCTTTCCTGGAGCCGATGGTGGTGCACGAGGGGGACACGGCATGACCCCGCTGCTGTCGCTCAGGCATGTCAGCAAGACTTTCGGGTCGGGACCCCGAGCCGTGCATGCCGTGCGCGATGTCAGCCTTGACGTGGCGCAGGGCGAATGCCTGGCCGTGGTGGGCGAGAGCGGGTCGGGCAAGACCACGCTCGCCAACATGATCCTCGGCGTCTTCGGCCAGTCCTCGGGCGAGATCTGGTTCGACGGCAAGGGCCTGCCCGTCCGCCGAACGCTGGAACATCGCAGCGCGATCCAGCTGGTCCAGCAGAACCCGTTGTCGTCGCTGAACCCCAAGCGGTCCGTAGGGGCGTCAATCCGGCTCGGTCTCGATGTCTTCGGCATTGGCGCGCGTTCCGATCGCTGGCGCCTGGTCGAGGATGCGCTGGAAGAGGTCGGCCTGCCGGGGCACTTCCGTCGGCGCCCGCCCGCGGCCCTGTCGGGCGGCCAGTGCCAGCGCGTTGCCATTGCCCGCGCGCTCGCCTGCCAATCCCGGCTGGTGATCCTCGACGAGCCGACGTCCGCGCTCGACGTTCTGGTGCAGGCACGCGTGCTTCGCCTTCTTGAGGACCTGAGGCGCCTGAAGGGCCTCAGCTATGTCTTCATCACGCATGACCTCTCCGTCGTGCGCAACGTCGCTGACCGCGTCGCCGTGTTTCGTGCGGGAAAGCTGGTCGAGTGCGCGGAGACCCGGGCGATCTTCGAGGATCCGCAAGTGGGGTATACCCGCCAGCTGATTGGCGCGGTACCGGTGATTGCCGATGACGAACTGAAGCTGAGAGAGTCACTGTCCGGAGGATTGCCCGCATGATGGAGATCGCCGATGCCCTCGCCACCGACCGGGACCAGCCGGGCACGACCTACCGGGCGCTGGAGCGACTGGTCGACCGGACGATCGGCGTCAAGCTCTTCACGCTGATGGAGATCGATCATGAACGGGATGTTGCCTGGCGGAGCTACACCAACATGCCGGACGCATATCCGCTGCAGGGGGAAAAGCCGCGCATGCAGAACCGCTGGTCTGAAGTCGTGGACGATCGGCATGAGATCTTCGTCGCGAACAGCTTCGAAGAGATCGCGGAGGTCTTCGCAGACCACGCGCTGATCCGTTCACTCGGATGCGAAAGCTGCCTGAACCTGCCTGTCGTCATACGAGGCAGGCTGCGCGGCACGTTGAACTGCTTGCACGAGGCGGGGCACTACACGCCTGACCGCGTTGCAGCGGCCCAATCGCTGAAACCCGCCGGGGCACTTGCCTTCCTGATGGCGGAGAGCACCCGGAACGAAGGAGGCGCCAATGGGTAGCATCACCCGCCGCGTGGCCACCGATGTCGGCGGCACGTTCACCGATCTTGTCTGTTTCGAGACCAACCACGACACCGGGGCCAGCCGGATCGTGACGGCCAAGTCCGACACCACGCCACCGGATTTCGAGAAGGGCGTGCTGGACGTTCTGGCTAGGGGCGGAATCGATCCGTCGGGGGTCGACTTCCTGGCGCATGGCACCACCGTCGTCATCAACGCGCTGACCGAGCGCAAGGGCGTCAAGGTCGGGCTCGTCACCACCGAGGGATTCCGTGACACGCTGGAAATCGCGCGCGGCAACCGGCCGGACTTCTTCAACCTGCACTACGAAAAGCCCGTGCCCTTCGTGCCGCGTCATCTCCGGGCGGAGCTGCCGGGCCGGATGACCTATACCGGCGCGGAGCGCACGCCGCTCGATCTCTCGGGGCTGCCTGCGATCCTCGACACGTTTCGTGCAGAAGGGGTCGAGGCCGTGGCGATCAGCTTCCTTCATTCCTACGCCAACACCGCCCACGAAGAGACCGCACTGGCCGAGGTGCAGCGTCTCTGGCCCGAGGTCTCGGTCGTCTCCTCGCACCAGATCACGCGCGAATGGCGGGAGTACGAGCGGACGAACACCGCCGTCCTGTCGGCCTATGTCCAGCCCGTGGCGGCGCGCTATCTCCGCAGGCTCGATGACGGGCTCGCGTCGCGGGGCTTCGGTGGCCGGCCCTACATCATGCAGTCGAACTGCGGCATCGACTCGCTCGATGCCACTTCGCGCACGCCGATCACCATGGTCGAGAGCGGACCGGCTTCGGGTTTCTGGGGCGCGGCGGAACTGGGCCGGCTGATCGGCGAGCCGAACGTGCTGGCACTCGACATTGGCGGAACCACCGCGAAGTGCTCGCTGATCGAGAACGGCGAGGTCCGGATCATGACGGACTACTGGATCGAGCGCAGCCGCAAGTCGGCCGGATACCCGATCATGGTGCCCGTGGTCGACCTGGTCGAGATTGGCAACGGCGGCGGCTCGATCGCATGGGTTGACGATTTCGGCAAGCTTCACGTCGGGCCGCAGTCGGCCGGAGCGTTGCCCGGCCCGGCAGCCTACGGCAAGGGCGGAACCGATGCAACGACGACCGATGCCAACCTTTGGCTCGGACGGATCAACCGCGACTACTTTTGCGGCGGCGCGATGCAGGCGGACATGAACGCCGTCGACAGGTCGATCAGGTCACTTGGCGCAAGGCTCGGCGTCGGGCCCGATCAGGCGGCGGAAGGCATCATACGCATTGCGAACAACAACATGGTCAATGCGCTGAAGCTGGTGTCGCTGAACCGGGGTTTCGACACGCGGGACTTCACGCTTCTGGCCTTCGGCGGCGGCGGCGCGATGCACGCGGTGGCATTGGGCCAGGAACTGCAGGTCAAGAAGGTTGTGGTGCCCGCCGCCGCAAGCGTCTTCTCCGCCTGGGGCATGATGATGTCGGACCTGCGCCGGGACCATTTCGTTACGCATCTCGTGGAGCTGGTCGAGGGTGCCGGCAACGAGATCGAGGGCGCCTTTGCCGAGGCGGAAGCCAAGGCGCTTGCAACCTTCGCCGAAGAGGGGGTCGGCGCTGACCGGATCACCTTCCTGCGCTACAGCAAGTTCCGCTACCAGAACCAGGAGCACACGACCGAAGTGCTGCTCCCTGAGGGCACGATCACCGACGCGAGCCTCGCGCGCATAACCGAGGATTTCCACAAGACCTACGAGCGCGAGTACACCTACCGGCTGGACGCGCCCGTCGAGATGGTGGGCATACACCTCGTGGCCAAGGCCGAGGTCGGCAAGCTCGAGATGCGCTCCGAGCCGTCCGGCGGTTCCGACGCATCGGATGCGGTGAAGGGGCGGCGCATGGTCGACTACGCACTGGAAGGCAGGCACGAGGCCACGATCTATGACGGAGAGGCGCTGCGCGCCGGCATGGCGTTCACGGGGCCGGCCATTGTCGAGGACAGCGGCGCCACCGCGGTGATCCATCCCGGCAATGCGGTCGAGGTCGACGCCTATCGCAACATCCACATCACGTTTCAAGGCTGAGGGCGCGGCGATGACACAGGCAAACGATCCGATCACGCTCGAGATCATCCAGAACTCGCTGCAGGCCGCTGCCGACGAGATGTTCGCGGCGATGCGCAAGACGGCGATGTCCAGCATCATCTACGAGGTGCTGGACATGGGCACCGGCATCACCGATGCAGACGGGCGCATCGCCTCCTCGGGCGCCGGCATCCCGGCATTCGTGGGCGTGCTCGACAAGTCCGTCCAGACTCTGCTCCGGAAGTTCGACAAGCCAGGCGACATCCAGCCGGGCGACGTGTTCATCACCAACGACCCCTACCATGGCGGCGTGACCCACCTGAACGACCTCGTGCTGGCCATGCCGGTCTTTGCCGGGGGCGACCTGATCGCCTGGACCGCGAACATCGCGCACAACTCCGATGTCGGCGGAATGGCTCCAGGCTCGTTGAGCGGCGAGGCGACCGAGATCTTCCAGGAAGGACTGCGCCTGCCCGGTGTCAAGCTGGTCAGGGGTGGCGAGACCGACGAGGCGGTAATGGACATCATCACCGTCAATTCGCGCATGCCCGACTTTCTCCTGGGCGACGTCTGGGCCGCCATCGCCTCGGTGCGCATCGGCGCACGGCGGATCGAGGACCTGGCCTTGAAGTACGGCGTGACAACGTTCAACGCCGCGATGGAGAGCGTCGCGGCCTTCGGAGAGGCCACTGCCAGGGCCGAACTCGGCAAGCTGCCCAAGGGCACGTTCGAGCTCAGCGAGGAGCAGGACGACGGGAGGGTCTTCAACGTCAAGATCACGATCTCGGATGACGAGTTCATCGTCGACTTGCGCGACAACCCCGACCAGGATCCGGGTCCGACCAACACCAGCCGCGACGGTACCGTGGTCTGCGCCCAGATGGTGTTCAAGTCGCTCACGGATCCGGACACGCCGGCCAATGACGGATCGTTTCGGCCGCTCAAGGTTCTGACCCGCGAAGGCTCGGTATTCCATGCAAGAGAGCCTTCCGCCATCGGGTTCTACTTCGAGACCGAGGTCAGGGTCTATGACCTGATCTGGCGCTGCCTGGCGCCGCACGTGCCCGAAC
>VXPN01000021.1 GCA_009839535.1 Boseongicola sp. SB0662_bin_57
CGCTCGGGCTTCGCCCTCGCTCGCTGCTGTTGCACCTCAGAGTGGAACCCGGGCGGAAAGGACGATCGGCCCATTCGGGAAACCGGTGACGTCCATCGCCCTGCCGGCTCACTGGTCGCGCAGGCTCAATGATCAAGACATTGTGGAACTGGCAGGAAACGATCCCTTGATCTTGCGAATCGGAAGGACTTGTTTTCTCTATGATGCGACCGGATTGCAGCGGATGGAATCAACGAACGCATGACTGGAAACCTCCTGTCCGAAGACTTGATCAAAACGGATCGCGGATCGTTTTCGCTGCCCGGACTCCTGGCCGCGATGTCGCGGGGCGAGGTCGCGAGCTTTCCTGCCCTGCGGCCCCATCAGCGACCGGCCTGGCACATGTTCCTTGTGCAGCTGGCCGTTCTGGCCTTGGCCAATGCGGAGCACGGACAACTGCCCGAGGACGAGGATGCGTGGCGTGCGGCGCTGCGCGGACTGACTATGTCATTCACGGATGACGCCCCTTGGCACCTCGCTGTCGACGATCACCGCAGCCCGGCCTTCCTTCAGCCGCCTGATCCGGGCGGACTGAAATGGAGCCTGGTGGCCACTCCCGATGCACTGGACATGATCATCACGGCCAAGAACCACGACCTGAAGCGCGAGATCGCTAGGCAAGCGGAACCGCAGGACTGGATCTTTGCGCTCGTGAGTCTCCAGACGATGGAAGGATTCGGTGGCTCAGGAAACTATGGCATCGCGCGGATGAACCGCGGTTCGTCTTCGCGGGCGATGATCGGCCTGGCACCGGCACGTGGCAAAACAGGGCTGATGGACCCTGCCGCGTGGTGGCGGCGGGACGTCGCGCATTTGCTGGGAAAGCGATCCGGTCGTTTGGGGGAGGCCCTGCTGTGGTGCCTGCCATGGCCCGAAGGCCACATGCTCGACCTTCGAGATCTCGACCCATTGTTCATCGAGATCTGTCGTCGAGTCCGCCTGCAAGACCGGCCCGAAGGCATTTGCGCGAGCCGGGCGACCTCGAAGATGGAACGGGTCAATGCAAAGGAATCCAAGGGCATGACCGGCGATCCTTGGGCACCCGTTCACAAGACTGAACTCAAGACGCTTACGCTTGGCGACAAAGACTGGACCTACAGGCTTCTCGACGAGATCTTCTACTCCGGGGAGTGGCACGTCCCGGAACTTGCGCGTCCCGCGCATGACGAGAAGGCCGCAGACATGATCCTGATCGCCGAGGCCTTTGCACGCGGCAACTCAAAGACCGACGGCTTCAAGTCTCGTTTGGTTCCGGTGCCAAAGGCGGTGAAGGAGATGATGTTCGGGTCGGAGGCCATCGACTTGGCGAAGGCACAGGTCGAATTGATAGGTAGGATGGATATCGCCTTGCGTGACGGACTAGTGCTGATTGCAGCCAGCGGCGACTGGGGAAAGCGAGACAAGAAGAAATACGGGCACACCCGCACTGCACGTACCTCCTTGTCGGGCATAGCCGACGCACTGTTCTTTCCGACGCTCTGGGACAAGCTTGTCGCCGGCACTGAGGACGGTCGCAATTCGGTGCACGCCCGTTTCGCGAAAACGCTTGCGCAAGCTGCACGCGACGAGTTTCGGCGTGCCGCGTCAGGCATTCCCTGTGCACGGATCATGCGTCCAAGGGCCGAGACCCGGGGCCGCGACGCGCTGGAACGCGGTATAGCAAGGATCTTCCGTGAAATGGGACTGAAGGAATTCGAGCATGCCTGACATGGAGAACGATGTCGCTCGTCGAGCGCTGAAGATCGCCCAGGAACTGGTGCGCACCGACAGTGGCGAAAGGGCTGCGGCCCGGCGTATGGCAACGGAAGGTGCCCCGGTGTTCTGGCGCATGGTCGCCCGGCTCGAAATCGACCGGAACGAGGAAGAGAAGTGGCGGCGCATCACCAAGGCGCTGGCCCTGCTGACCCCGGCCAGTGCAACGGAGAGCATACACGAGGCGGGGCGCAATTTCGGCACGGTCCTGGCTGACGGCGGCGACGCGCGCAGTCGCCTGGACAAGCCGTTCTGTTCCGAACAACGTCTGGCCCGCCTGCTTGCCGCGCGCGGAGCCGCACGTCTGGACGCGTTGGAACGGGCGGTGCGGATGATGGCGCGCGGTCGCCCGTACGTCGACGTGCCCAGCCTTGCATGGGCCTACCTGAACGAAGATGGCCGGATGATCGCCCGTGCCTACTATCGCCGCCTTGATCGGCACCAGGAATCGAGCCAAGAGGAACAATCCGATGTCTGACCCCCGCTTTCTGCAAATCCACTTTCTCGCGCCTTACGCGGCTGCATTGCTCAACCGCGATGACGCGGGGCTCGCAAAGCGCATTCCCTATGGCGGCAGTCTGCGGACCCGAGTCAGTTCTCAATGCCTCAAGCGGCACTGGCGCCTGGCCGACGACCCGCATGCAATGAGTGCGATCGACGGCGCCGACGCAGCCTATCGTTCACGGGAGATCGTCGAACGCAAGGTCTTTGGGGATTGGACCAACGGTGTCGACAAGGAGATCATCAAGGAGATTGAAGACGCGATCCTGAAGGTGGTCTACGGCGACAAGGGGACTGACAAGTCATCGCGACAGACCCTGCTGCTGGGCGAGGTCGAAGTCGCCTATCTCGCCGAGGCTGCGAGAGCTCTCGTGACCGAGGCGGCGGGAGACAAGGACGCGGCGAAGAGCCTCGCAGCGGATTGGCTCAAGACCCACAAGGCGAATCTCAAGGCGCTCAGCGAGGGCGCGAAGCTTCCGGGCGGGCTGACCGGGGCGCTTTTCGGCCGGATGGTCACATCGGACCCGCGCGCGAACATCGACGCCGCCCTGCACGTGGCCCATGCATTCACGGTCCATGCCGAAGAGGCCGAGAGCGACTATTTCATCGCCGCCGACGATCTCGCTCGCGACGAGGACACCGGCGCCGACACCATTCAGGAAACGGAACTGACCTCCGGCCTGTTTTACGGATACGTGGTCGCGGACCTGCCTGGCCTGCTCAGGAATCTCGGAGGCGACACGACGCTCGCGGGCGAGGTCCTGCACAACCTGATCTACTTGATCGCGGAGGTGTCGCCGGGCGCGAAACTCGGCTCTACCGCCCCTTATTCCCGTGCGTCCTTCCTGCTGCTCGAAGCTGGCGACCGCCAGCCCCGCTCCCTGGCCGAAGCCTTTCGCAATCCGTGCGTTCCCGAGACCGGCAGGGCCGTCGCCGCACTGTCCGATCATCTTGGCGCGCTCGACGAGGCTTACGCGACGGGCGAGGAGCGGCGCGTGATGACGTTGGCCAACAGCGAGGTGCCCGGGGCCGAACGAGGAACACTGGCGGAACTGGCCGAATTCGCCAAAGGCCTGTCTGTCCGCCTTGCCGGGGAGGATGCGGCATGACGCATCGCTGGCTTCACCTGCGTCTTGCGGCGCCGTTGATGGCCTTCGGAGGCGTGAAGATCGATCATGTCGGATCGACGCGGGAGTTTCCCTCCGCCTCGGCGTTGACGGGACTGCTTGCAAATGCGCTTGGCTGGCGACGGGAGGAAGGCGCGCGACATCAACAGCTGCAGGACCGGCTGATCTTTGGCGCGCTGTCAGTCCTGCCGGAAGGACGTGTCACCGCATTGATCGTGACGGACATGCAAAACGCGAAGCTGGAGAAATCCCAAAGAGGCTGGACCACCTTTGGCGTGCGGGAAGAACGTACCGGTGGTGCCAGCACGTATGACAGTCCGCACCGCCTCCGCCGCGACTATCTGGCCGATCACGAAACCCGCGTGGTCATGCGCCTCGACGGGGACGGGACGCCGACGCTCGAGGACGTTTCCGTGGCGCTTGATCGCCCTGTCCGACCGCTCTTCATCGGGCGCAAGTCCTGCCTGCCGGCTCGTCGGCTGGTTGTTGGCTGGGTCGACGGGGCCAATGCCCATGCCGCGCTCGGCGCCCTCAACCTAAAAGGACGTGCCCTGTGGCCTGACGATGCAATTCCCCCTGACGGTGCCTTGCGACAGGCGCTGCCCGATCTGCGAAACTGGGCCAGCGGTCTGCATGGAGGATCCCGCATCGTGCATGAAGGGGAGATCGCGTGAGTCTTCATCTGGTCGAAATGCCCCTGCATCTTGCGGCATTGCATGCCTGGTCCGGAACCCGCGAGATTGGGCGCGGCAACCTTGACGAGGGGCTCACACTGCACCATCTGCTGGCCGAGGCCTTCGGTCCCGGCACGCTTCAGCCCTTTCGCCTGATGGTCGCGCCGCGCGCGGTTCGGGGAACGCTCTATGCCTATTCCGCCCGGCCCGCCGACGCGTTGCGGGACGCCGCGCGTTCCGTGATCGGTCCGACGGAAGCCTCGATCCTGCCGCTTGACCGGTTGCGCTCCGTGCCACGGCCACCAGAATCCTGGCGGGCGGACATGCGGCTTGGCTTTGACCTGAAGGCACGGCCGGTTGTGCGCCTGTCTTCGGACCTGGAAACGGACACGCAGCGCTTTTCCAAAGGCGCAGAGCTTGACGCCTTTCTTGCCGAAACCCTGCGCAACGACAAGTCCCGCCCACGCGAAGATGTCTATCTGGACTGGCTGGTTACGCGACTGGCTCCGGTGGCCGAACTGGAGCGGGACAGGACCCGGATGCACAGTTTCCGACGATCGCGCGGGACTCGGGGTGGACGATCTGTCGAAGGTCCTGACGTTGTCTTTCATGGGACACTGACGATCCGTGATCGGCACGGGTTTGCCGACATGCTCGCCCGCGAGACAGGACGCCACCGCGCCTACGGGTACGGAATGCTGTTGCTGCGTCCGCTGCGGCGCAGGGCCTGACACGATGCTCAAGGGACGCTTGGGGCTGGACAGCGCCCACGTGCCGCATGCCGATCGGGCGGGGTGCCTCTATCTTGCTCGAGGCGCCCTGACGGCGAAGGACGGCACGCTCCGTTTCGTGCAGGGTGACACGGCACCGCAAGACTCGCTGCCGCCGGGTGCATATGCGGTTCCGGTGCAGGGCGTGTCGATGATCCTGCTGGGGCCTGGTTCCACCGTCAGCCACGATGCCCTTCGGCTACTTGCACATGCCCGCACTGCGCTAGCCGCAGTGGGAGAGGACGGCGTGCGTCTCTACACGGCGCCGCCGTTGATACCGGATCGTTCGGGTCTCGCACGAAGACAGGCCCGCCTTTGGGCGGACGAGACCCTTCGTCTGTCAACGGCGCGGAAGATGTATGCGTGGCGTCTGGGGGAGATTCTGCCGCACCGCAGGCTGGACGTGCTGCGCGGCATCGAAGGCGCGCGCATGAAGGAGTCATACGCGCTTTGGGCAAAGCGCATCGGTGTGGAATGGAAAGGCCGCAGATATGATCGCGCCCGTCCTGAAGCCACAGATCTTCCCAATCAGGGCCTAAACCATGCATCAAGCGCGGTCGAAGCGGCCGCCGCAATCGCCGTAGCAGCGACGGCGACAATCCCGCAGCTCGGTTTCATCCATGAAGATCCAGGTCAATCCTTCGTGCTCGACGTTGCCGACCTGTTTCGGGACACGGTCACCATCCCGTGTGCATTCCGCGCCGCCAGGCAGGTTCAGGATCGCCCCGCCGACAACATGGAGCGGGTCACGCGTCGCCTGACCGGACGCAAGCTTTCCGACGAGAAGGTCATTCCGAAGATGATCGATCGCATCAAGGCACTAATGGAAGAACGTGACTGATGCCCCTGACGGTTGTCGTGACCCGGGACGTCGAAAATCGCTACCGGGGATTCCTGGCCTCTTTGATGCTGGAGGTGTCGGCTGGTGTCTACGTCGCGCCGGACATGAGAGCCGGTGTGCGAACGCGCTTATGGTCAGTACTCGATAAGTGGTGGGGGACGTTGCGGCGCGGCTCGGTTGTGATGATTTGGAGGGACGCTTCCGCTGCCGGCAAGCTCAGGATCGAGACGCTCGGTGTCCCGCCACGCGAAATCGTCGATGCCGACGGCGTCTTGCTGGCGTTGCGCGGACTTGAAGACGGCAGGAATCAAGCGCCCGCTCTTTGACAATTGAATAATTTCAACGTACTGGCCTCTAGAGGCTTCCCCGCACACGCGGGGATAGACCCAAGGCGGGCGAGGACGGCGCCGACGGCAAGGAGGCTTCCCCGCACACGCGGGGATAGACCCTCGCCAGCATGATTGAAGAAAAGCGGCATGCTGGCTTCCCCGCACACGCGGGGATAGACCCCAGTCGCAACAGAAGCGGTCTATCTCGTTGTAGGCTTCCCCGCACACGCGGGGATAGACCCCTTGAATGCAGGTGCGCAGGTTCAGGGATCTGGGCTTCCCCGCACACGCGGGGATAGACCCTCGTCATGGCTGTCGGTGCAGACGATGATGCCGGCTTCCCCGCACACGCGGGGATAGACCCTGACTACCAAGATGCCGGATGGATGGGACACCGGCTTCCCCGCACACGCGGGGATAGACCTTATCTCCGGCAACAAGCCTAAAAAGCGTTTGTGGCTTCCCCGCACACGCGGGGATAGACCCATGGCGGCTTTGACCCGGACATTCATGCCGTTGGCTTCCCCGCACACGCGGGGATAGACCCGGGCGACCATTCCCGGCATGGCCGCAGCAGAGGGCTTCCCCGCACACGCGGGGATAGACCCGCGGCGCGCAGGACGCCGCCGATGTTCTGCGGGGCTTCCCCGCACACGCGGGGATAGACCCGTCTCGACGGGCGGGTCCTGGAGCACGGACGTGGCTTCCCCGCACACGCGGGGATAGACCCACATTCACGCCGGACCAGGAACGCTGGCTTCAGGCTTCCCCGCACACGCGGGGATAGACCCTTGTCGCTGTTCAGAGAATCCATGCCGTTATCGGCTTCCCCGCACACGCGGGGATAGACCCAGGACGGTCCGGCTCATGAAGGGCGACAAGACGGCTTCCCCGCACACGCGGGGATAGACCCGTCCTTTACGCCCGTGGACGGCCATACGGTGAGGCTTCCCCGCACACGCGGGGATAGACCCACATCAAGGACGTCACGGAAGTAAGCGATTAAAGCACGACGTTTCGCCCGTGGCTTGATTTCGTCCGCCCTCG
>VXPN01000447.1 GCA_009839535.1 Boseongicola sp. SB0662_bin_57
GAGGGCGGACGAAATCAAGCCACGGGCGAAACGTCGTGCTTTAATCGCTTACGGCACGGCACCAGGGTCGAATGCCGATCGCGTCGCGATCCATGCGCGACGCGCATGGAGAGGCACCCCGGAACCTCGCGTCCCCTCAAGAACTCGTGTCCGGCCGCAGGCTTGCGCCGCGCGCCGGAGACCCCACGTCCCGAGACCGGAAAACCGGCGCCCGGCCGGCCCGGAAACGGGATGCACCGCCATGTTCGAGAGACGCACCGACCTCACCCGACTGGTCGCCGCCGCAGAGACGGGCCAGATCGGCCTTGCGGCGGACCGGACCAATGTCACGCAGCCCACGCTCACCCGCGACATCGCCCGGCTCGAGGCGCGCCTCGGCGGGCGGCTGTTCGACCGCATGCCCGACGGGGTCCGCCTCACGCCGCTTGGCGCGGTGGCGGTCGAGCATGCCAAACGCATCCTGCGTGAGACCGCGGACGCCGAGCGCGCCGTCGCCGCCGCCCGGTCGGGCCGCGCCGGAACGTTCCGGATCACCGCCACCCCGCCCTGGACCGAGACCGTGCTGGCGGCCGCGGCGGCCCGGTTCCACGAGGCCTTCCCCGCCGTCGGGCTGGCCATCGAGAGCGCCTCCCGCTCCGAAGGGCTGCGCCGCCTCGCGGCTGGCAGGGCCGACCTGCACTGCGGCGGCATCGACGCGGGCGAGGCGCTGCCCGGCCTCGTCCGGCGCGAGACCTTCCTCGAGCTCACCGCCGGCATCGTCGCCTGGCGCGGCCATCCCCTGCTCGACGGCCCGGTCCGCCCCGGCGACCTCGCGCGCCATCCCTGGATCGACTTCGACTGGCAGGCGACGCCGGAGCGCGCCGGCCACCTGCCGTCGCTCGGCTCAATCCTGGAACGGCTGGGCGCCGTCGCGCCGGTCCTGCGCCTCGGCGCCGCCGGCCTGTTCGCGCTGGCCCGCGGCCCGTGGCTCGCCTGGCTCTCGATCGAGCTGCTCGACTGCCTGCCCGACGGCCCCGTCCGGCCGGTGCCGGTCGAGATCGGCCGCTTCCGCTACCGCACCGGCTTCCTCGCAAGGCGCTCCGCCGAGGACCTGCCGCCGTTCCGCGCCCTCGAACAGGCCGTGCGCGATGCCGCGCTGGGGCGAAGTCCCGGCCGCATGCCGCCGGAACGTGCGGCCGGAGATGCCGGAAGCGGCTGACGCTGCGCGGGTCCGTCCCGGACGGCTGGACCGGGACGCCGGATTCAACAGGCTTGCGTCGGATGCCGCGCAGGATCCCCCCTCGGGCCGGAGCGGCCCGAAGGTGCGCGTGGCGGGACCGGGGCGAGGTGCGTGACGGGCGTTCGGAACGGCGGCGGCGGGTTCCAGGACATGCTCCCGAGGGTCCTGGATCTCGCCGGACCGCCGGCACTGTGCGCGAGATGACGACCGGACGGCTGCCTGACGCCTCCGGCCGCGCTTTCGCGCGGCGCCAGCCGGATTCCCGATGAGGGAGAGGAGTGGCCGCGCAAGGCCCCGAAACGCCATGGAGAGGGCCTTGCCATGAAATTTCCGGCTTCAATTGCGTTCGGTTCCGGCTCGGGCATGGTCATTCTCGTCGTTCCCGTTGTGCGCGGCAGCGACGCGCTTGGCGGCACGTCGACCCTTGCGAAGCCCGAATTCGGTGACGACCTGATCGGGAGCCGCAAGAAGCCGTGCCGCGTCGCGGCCCGTTTCGCATTGCCTTTGCGCCGACCGTTCCGGGATGACGGCGAGGACGGGCGGCAACCGCTTCGCAGGAATGCCCTTGTCCCCGTCGATCATCGGTACCGAAACCTTCGCGCGGCGGCACCCTGCCGGAGCGTTCTCCGCCGGGTTCCGCTCAAGGCCGCCCCGATTCGCGGGATGCGTGGCGCCGATGGCCGCGACGGCTTCGCGCAGGGCGTCGCTCCGGCCGATCCGTCATGGTCCCGGCCCTCCCCGGAACCCACCGGTCCGGCGGCGGGCGAGATTTTCACGGCATTTCAAGTGCATGGAAAGACAAGTTCAAGACATGAACGTCATGCACTTCATGCCGTGGCGTCGTCGGCAGCACGGCATCTGGAGCTTGGAGATGCGGTCTTGTCATTGACCGCCATGTCGGCATATTCGTCCCCATGCCCGGGTCGTCAGGCAGCAGCGGATTGCTCCAGAACGATCCGGACGTTGAGGGAGATGCGGCGATGCGGCTTGCGCAACGGCTTTCGGGAACGACCGGCGGAATCCCTCTTGCCAGCGAATCCTCCGGCTGTAGAATGACTCCGGCTGTAGAATGAATCGCCGAGCGCCGAGCGCCGAGCGCCGAGCGCCGAGCGCCGAGCGCCGAGCGCCGAGCGCCTCACCTGTGCCTTCGATCGCGAGGCCGCTCCTCTGAGCTAGCTTCTTCCACCTCCGCCCGCCTGCCGCGCGGCGGTCCCGCTTCCCGGCTCTTCCTTCCCGTCCTGAGGCGCGCGGCGGCGCTGCTTCTGCCGGCCGTCCTGTTCGCTGCCGTCCTCCTGTCGGCCGTGTCGGCGCAGGCGCAGTCCGCGGACCCGATCTGGTCGGCGACGATGACGGTCGGGGAGGGGTCTCCGGGCACCAGCAACTCCAACAAGGGCTACCATAAGCAAGACCGCGTCGGTTCGCTGACTTCGCAGACGATGTCCCACCAGGGTGCGACCGCCGAGGTGACGGATATCCTGCTCTATGACGATGACAATCGGTTGTATTTGCGTACAGGTTCGAGCGCGGGCACCACACCTCCAACGGGGTCCTTCAATCTCTGCTTTGACGGCACGGCGTTCACGTTCAACCCCTGGCAAGGGCTGAGTGCTGGCGCCAGCGGCTTGGTCTGGAAGACCCACAACAGCTCCGGCCTGACCTGGTCTACGGGCGACATGGTCGCCGTTGCCCTGGTGACCTCCACCCAGTCGTGTCCCTCGTCCGACAGGACGCCCGAGTTCGCGACGGGCGCGTCGATCCCGGACCATTCGCTTGCGGTGAACCGGGCCTCGCGGATCGCGACGCTCCCCGCGGCGACGGGCGGCGACGGCACGCTCGTCTACAGCATTTCCCCGACGACGCTGCCGGCGGGGCTCCAGTTCGACGCGACCGCGCGCACGATCACCGGCACGCCGACGACGGTCACGGCGGCGACGGCCTACACCTACACGGCGACCGACAGCGACCAGAGCAGTCCGGATTCCGTGAGCCTGACGTTCGATCTCGAGGTGGTGGCGAACGCGACGCCGGACTTCGGCGACCGGACGGTGGCCGCGCAGTCGCTGACCAAGGACCAGGCGATGACGCCGGTGACGCTGCCGACGGCGACCGGCGGCAACGCGCCGGTGGTGCATGCGTTCACGACGAGCCTGCCGGCCGGGCTGCAGGTCGAGGAGTCGGGCGGCGCGTACACGCTGAGGGGCACGCCGACCGCGCGGCAGAACGCGACGGCCTACACCTGGCGGGCGACGGACAGCGACGGCGAGACGGCTTCCGTGGACGTCTCGATCACGATCGTCCAGGGTTCCGCGCCGGACTTCGGCAACAGCACGATAGCGAACCAGACCTACACGCGGGGCACGGCGATCCAGACGCTGCAGCTGCCGACGGCGTCGGGCGGCGACGGGACGGTGAACCACGAGCTGGTGGGGACGCTGCCGGCGGGGCTCGATCTCAACTCGACCACCCGCCGGATCACCGGCACGCCGACCGAGACGCTGGCGGCGCAATCCTACATCTGGCGCGCGACCGACAGCCACGGCGACAGGGCCGAGCTGAGCTTCACCATCGCGGTGGCCTCGCCGGCGGACCCGGTGGCGACGATCGACGCGGGGACCTCGGCGGTGACCGAGGGGACGGACGCGGAGTTCACGGTGACGCTGTCGGCGGCGGCGCCGTCGGGCGGGCTGACGGTGAACCTGACGGTGGCGGAGTCGACGAACGGCGACCATGTGGACGCCGCGAACGAGGGCGACAGGACGCTCGACTTCGCCCAGGGGGAGACGTCGAAGGCCTACGACGTCGCCACGGTCGGCGACACGACGGACGAGCCGAACGGCAGCGTGACGGTGACGCTGAAGACCGGCACGGGCTACACGCCGGGCACGGACAGGAGCGCCACGGTGACGGTGAACGACGACGACGCGGCGCCCACCGCGACGCTCGTGCTGACCCCGGCGAGCATCTCCGAGAACGGCGGGGTAAGCACGGTGACCGCGACGCTGGACCGCGCGTCGAGCGAGGCGACGACGCTGACGGTGTCGGCGGCGGCGGTGTCGCCGGCGACGGCGGCCGACTTCACGCTCAGCGCGAACAGGACGCTGACCGTCGCGGCGGGCGCCACGGCGAGCGCCGGCGCGGTGACGGTCACCGGCGTCGACAACGCCGACACCGCCGCGGACAAGGAGGTGACGGTGTCCGCGACGGCGACCAACACGCAGGGGATCACCGCGCCCTCCGACGTGACGCTGACCATCGCCGACGACGAGGGGCGGCACGCGACCGACATCACCAACGTGCAGGTGTCGAACACCGCCGCGGGCGCGGTGGTGACCTGGACCCTGCCGGTCGCCGCGTGGGGCAACGTCCGGGTGCAGCTCGCCGACGGCGCCTGCGCCACCGACATCGGGACGGCCACGGACAAGGCCGGCACGGCGACGACCCACACCTTCGCGGCCGCGAGCCTGACGAGCCACCAGGCCTACTGCGTGAAGGTCACCCCGGTGTCGGGCGGGGAGGCCCCCGTGACGGGCAACACGGCCACGCAGACCTGGACGTGGACCAATCCCGCGAGCGACGTCAGCAACCTCAAGGTGACGGACACGCTGGCCACCGGCTCGGTGGTGACCTGGACCCTGCCGGCCACCGCCCCGGCCAACGTCCGGGTGCAGCTGTCCAACAACACCTGCACCACGGTCTGGGGGACGACCGACAAGCCCGGCACGGCGACGACGCACACCTTCACGGGGCTGACGGTCGGCCAGGAGTACTGCGCGCGGGTCGCCCCGGTGACGGGCGGGACCGTCGGCAGCCAGGCCACGGTCAAGTGGACGGCGACGGCGCTGCCGGAGGCGACCATCGCGGCGGGGACCTCTCCGGTGACGGAGGGGACGGACGCCGAGTTCACGGTGACGCTGTCGCGCGCGGCGCCGGCGGGCGGGCTGACGGTGAACCTCACGGTGGCGGAGTCGACGAACGGCGACCACGTGGACGCCGCGAACGAGGGCGACGGGACGCTGGACTTCGCGGAGGGGGAGACGTCCAAGGCCTACCGCGTCGCCACGGTCGGCGACATGAACGACGAGCCGGACGGCAGCGTGACGGTGACGCTGAAGGCCGGCACGGGCTACACGCCGGGCGCGGCGAAGAGCGCGACGGTGGCGGTGAACGACGACGACGAGATCCCGGCGCTGGCCGGCCTCACGGTCTCCCCGGTCGACGGCACGACCGACCGGCTCAGGGTTTCGTGGACGGCGCATTCCGGCGCCGAGAGGTACGTGGTGCAGTGGAAGACCGGCTCCGGCTCCGCCTCCGCCTTCACCGGCCAGAACGTGACGGTCCGCACGGACTACACGATCACGGATCTCCTTGCCGGCACCACCTACGCGGTCCGGGTCTCGGCCATCGACACGGATCCCGACCCGGACGTCGTGGCGGCCGTCGCCGACGGAACCGGCACCACGAACGCGCCGACGGTGCGCCTTTCGGTGTCGCCGGGCACGGTGACGGAGGGCTTACCCGTGACGGTGACGGCGACGCTGTCGGCGACGCTCGGGAGCAACGTGACGATTCCGGTGACGCTGACGCCCGGCACGGCGGAGGCGGACGACTACGGCACGCTCACGGACATCACGGTCACGGCGGGCCAGACCACCGGCGCGAGGCAGGTCACGACGGCGCAGGACGACGACACGGACGACGAGACGTTCACCGTGGCGCTGGGAGACACGCTGCCGTCCGAGGTGACGGCGGGATCGCCGTCCTCGGTGACCGTGACGATCCTTGACGACGACGACGGAGCCACCACCACCACCACCACCACCACCACCGGCGGTGGCGGCGGAGGGGGCGGCGGAGCGCCGCCGGACCTGCAGCCCGAGTTCCCCCCAGGTGCGGCGATCCCCGACCAGTCGTACATGGAGGGCGTGCGCATCGCGCCGCTGGTCCTGCCCGCGGCGACGGGCGGCGGACTGACCTACACGCTGACCTGCCCGGGCGGCGCGTCCCTGCCGGCGGGCCTGGCGTTCGATCCGGCGACGCGGACGCTCAGCGGGACGCCGACGCGCCCGCAGGCGCGAACGGTCTGCACCTACGCGGCGACCGCCGCCGGCGGGAGCGCGGCCACGCTGGCCTTCGCGATCACGGTCCTGGAGGATCCGCACCGGGCGCAGGTCCGGAACGCGGTCGAGGACGCGCTGGCGGCGGCGGCGCGGCGCGCGATGGCGAGCGCGCTGGACACCGTCGGCGCGCGGATGGGCGACATCGGCCCGAGCGCGGTCTCGCTGGCCGGGCACCCGGTGCCGCTGCGGGACGCCGCCGGCACGCCGCCAAGGGACGCGGCCGCGGGCGCGGCGGTCGAAGGGGAGACCGTCAGCCGTTCCGTGACGGCGGACGAGCTGCTCGGCGCGACCGCCTTCTCGCTGCACCTGGCGCCGCCGCAGGACGGATCGCCCGGTCCTGAGACGCCCTTGTGGTCGGTCTGGGGCCGGGGCGACCTCGGGACGTTCGCGGGACGCGGCGAGCGGAACCTCAGATACGACGGCGACCTGCGCACGGGCTGGCTCGGGATCGACGCAAGGGCGGGGCCCTGGGTTGCGGGGCTCGCGGTCTCGCGCGGCGAGGGCGAGGCGGGGTACGCGTTCTCCGGCGACGGGCTGTCCGGGAAGGGCGCGCTGGAGACGTCGGTGACGGCGCTCCACCCCTACGGGCGCTGGACGCTGGAGAGCGGCCCGGAGCTGCGCGCCGTGGCCGGCATCGGCCGGGGCGAGGCGCGCCACAGGCCCGAGGGCGGCGAGACGGAGACCGCAGGCCTGTCCATGCGCATGGCGTCCCTCGGGTTCCGGCAGGCGCTGCCGGACG